>JBKDZY010000188.1:0-7422 GCA_047971765.1 Hyphomicrobiaceae bacterium
GTCAGATGCGGGCGCAGGGCAGCGGCGCAATCGTCAACTGCGCGTCGATTGGCTGCCTCATCGGCCTGCCGGGCCGTGCCGCCTATCATGCCTCGAAGCATGGCGTGATCGGCCTGACGCGGAGCGCAGCCCTTGAATATGCCCCGCGCGGCATCCGCATCAACGCCATCTGCCCCGGCGCCTTCAACACACCGATGGTGGCAAAGATGCTGAAGGAGGAGCCGGACGAGATGGCCGAAATCATGAAGTCGCAACCAATCGGCCGCCTTGGCGAACCGGAAGAGGTCGCAGATGCCGTGCTGTGGCTTTGCAGCGATGCGTCGAGCTTCGTGCTTGGGGTCGCTCTGCCGGTCGACGGTGGTTTCACGGCGCATTGAGAGAGGCCGACCATGTTCCCATTCAGAAAGCTTTCGCTCACTTCCGCGCTCGCCGTGACGGCCGTTGGCACGCACGCCGTCTGGCAGGCGTGGGCCGCGAACGACCGCGTCCGGTTTCCCAAAACCTACAAGGACGGCGTGCATTACGCGACCGTCAATCGCGGGGGGATTCGCGAGGAAATCTACGCGCCTCATGATGCCATCGCGGCAGCCAAGGCAGGCCAGCCCCTGCCCTCCGGCACCGTCATCATGATGGAGGACTACGGGGCCGGAAAACTCCACCGCTATATCGTGATGGAGAAGCAGACCGGATGGGGCAATGCCTATCCGGAAAATGTCCGCGCCGGCGATTGGGAATTTCGGGAGTTCGCCCCGGATCGCACCCCGAACACGACCGAGAACGGCCAGCGCTGCATGAGCTGTCATCAGAGCCAGGCGGGACAGGATTTCGTGTTCACGCTGGACCAGATGCGCAGCGCACATTGAGCGCCCGAACAGGGACGGGAAAACCATGTCCCGCTTCAATCGAAATGCGCGGTCTGCGCCGGCTCGATATGATCGACCGGCTCGCCTGCGTTACCGCCAGCACAGGACCGCGGCTTTACGCGCTCATTGCCATTCCGCACCAAGATGGGTCATCTGCTTTTTCAGCGACTGTTTCATATCTTCAATGGACGCGAAAACGCCTGACGGCGCCCCCATGTCAATGCCTCTCGAAGAGCACCCCCATGCCGTGAACCGGATCTTCAATGCCAGCCAGGCGCAGCGCGTGCCATAGTGTCGCCTGGGTCGAAGACACGACCGGCCTCCCCAGCTTCTCCTCGAGCGTGGCAATGGCAGCGTGAGAGCGGAAATTCAGGCACGACACGACAAGAGCCTGCGCATCATCCGCACATCCCCGCATACCGAGTTCCACAATCTCGTCCCGATCGGGCTCCGCCAGCCGGAAACCATCGGCAATGCCGAGACAGGCGCCGCCCACGACCTCGAAGCCGGCCGTCTCGAAAAAACGATGCTCGGCTTCATCAATATTGGGCGGATAGGGCGACACCAGGGAAATGCGTCCAGCCCCCAGGGTCCGCAATGCCGTCATGATGGCATGCGCCGCCGTCGTCGCCGGGACCTTGCAGTCCTCCGCAATCTCACTGCGCAGATGCGCATCGTACTCGAGCCCCTGGACGATGCTCGATGCCGTACAGCCATACGCCACGGCATGAGGCATGACACTGGCCAGCTGACGATTGGCCGACCGGCCGTCGGTCCGGTCCATCTCGATCAACGTCTCGGCTGTCGTCTCGGGCGGAATGAACATGCGGGCGAAATGCACGCTCACCCCATCCGGCACGACGCGCATTGCCCACGGCTCCATCACCGTATTGACACTTGGAATGACCATGCCGATGCGGGCCCTGCGGCCATCACCAGGCAGATTGGGAATAGACATGACAAACCCCTGTTGGCGCACGTGCCGGGCCACCCACCGGCCGGCCTCCTGCTCTCCAGACCGCGTCGGGCGCCGATCCGCTCCCGTCCTGGTGCCCCTGCGCCCGCTTCACCCTTGCACAGTTGGCCAAGCGGGCCAAATACCTGTCGCCGCCCGGTCCTGACCGGCCCCGGCCTGAGCCACAGGCCCCCCAGCCTGCGTCGGACATCCGCAACCATTTGGGGATGGGCCCAAGTTAACGGGTTTTGCGCAAGCTTCATGCTGCTATACGGGCGAACACTCGCCACCTGAGGCGCGATCTGCTACCTGCAATGCGTCACCAGACACCGCCTGCCAGCCTGCCGCCGGAATCATCCCATTGGCCAATGCGTTGACAAATATCTTTCGCCTTGCCCGGGCAGGACTGACGCTCGCCCGCTATGGGGTGCGGTTCGTGCCGAAAGGGGTCAAGGCGCCGACCATCCTCTATCTGGCGCGCGCCTTGAGCTGGCCGGTCAGCGCGGTGACGTGGCCGCTGAGGGCGCGGGTCCCCCGCAACCGGCGGGCCGCGGCGGCTCTTGCCAAACTTGGTCCTTCCTACATCAAGCTGGGGCAATTCCTGGCCACCCGGCAGGATCTCATCGGGGCGGAGACAGCCTCCGACCTCGCCCACCTGCAGGACAAGCTCGAACCGTTTTCGATGGCCGAGGCGCGCCGGGCCATCGAGGAACAGCTTGGCGGACGGCTCGAGGATCATTTCATTGAACTTGGGCCTCCGGTGGCGGCGGCGTCCATCGCGCAGGTGCACAAGGCCCTTGTCCGTGATGCGGATGGCACCGAACGGCATGTTGCCGTCAAGGTCCTGCGGCCGGGCATCGAGCGGCGGTTCCGCCATGATCTCGACAGCTACTACTTCGCCGCGCGGACGATCGAACGTCTACACCGGCCGTCGCGACGCCTGCGGCCGGTGGCGGTCGTCGACACCCTGAAAGCGACGACGGAACTCGAGATGGATCTGCGGCTCGAAGCGGCTGCGATCTCGGAAATGGCGGAGAACATCGCCAACGACCGCGCGCTCGAGAACGGCAACTTCCGTGTGCCGGAGGTGGACTGGCGACGCACGGCTCGGCGCGTGCTCACGGTCGAATGGATCGATGGCGTTCCGATCGCGGATACCGCCAGGCTCAAGGCCGCCGGACACAACACCCGCAACCTGGGCCTGACCGTGCTCAGGTCTTTCCTGCGTCATGCCATGCGCGACGGCTTCTTCCACGCCGACATGCACCAGGGCAACCTGATGGTCGATCCGCACGGCAACGTGGTGGCCGTTGATTTCGGCATCGTGGGGCGCCTGGGCAGCAAGGAGCGGCGCTTCCTGGCCGAGATCCTGCACGGTCTCATCACGCGCGACTACCGGCGGGCGGCCGAAGTGCATTTCTGGGCCGGTTATGTCCCGCCACATCATCCGGTCGAGGTTTTCGCGCAGGCGCTCAGGGCCATCGGGGAACCGATCCATGGCCGCACGGCCGAGGAAATCTCGATGGCGGACCTGCTGGGGCAACTGTTCGCCTATACCGAGGTTTTCGACATGGAAACCCGGCCGGAACTGGTCAACCTGCAGAAGACCATGGTCGTCGTCGAAGGCGTGGCCCGCAACCTGGACCCCAGTCTCGACATCTGGACAGCGGCGGAGCCGATCGCGCGGGAGTGGGTCGAGAGCAACCTGGGGCCGGCGGGCGCGCTGAAGGATGCACAGCAGGGCGCCGGGGAGCTCGGCAAGTTGCTTGGACAAGCTCCGGAGCTGCTGGCAGATGCAGAGCGCGTCATGAGTTCGCTTGCCAACATGGCCCGCGGCGGCGTCAGGCTCGACGACAGCTCGATCGCGCGGCTGGCCGCAGAGGAAGCCCGCCGGACACGCTCAGGGCGGGTCGCGCTGTGGATTGCGGCTGCCGCCCTCGGCGTCCTCGCCGTTGCCGCACTGCACTGATCCTGCCGGTTTTCGCCTGGGATTGCGCCGTGGCAGGCCCGGCACAAGGTTGGCGGTAGTACAGCTCATGTCACCACGCACCCAGGTCCCCATCTGCAGGCTGTCTTCCAAGGTGCACAGCGCCATGCCTTTGCGCTGATCGGGTGTCATTGAGCGAATAGGGCTTTCATCCGGAGACGGGGGCGGGCACACTTCCAGTCTGCCTCATGGCCCCTGCCCCTTTCCCACCCGAGAACCAGAGCACCATGTCTTCCCCTGCATCGCCCAGTTCCCGCACCTCAGCTCCCATGCCGCTTTGGGCGATTATCTGGTCCGCCGGCCTGATCTCGGCGACCACTGTCGGGTTGAGGCAAGTCGTCGGCCTCTACATGCCACCGGTCACGCAAAGCCTGGGGATCGGTCTGGCACCGTTCTCCGAGGCCATGGCGGTGGCCAACCTGATGTGGGGCATTTTCGGCGTTTTCGCCGGTGCCATCGCGGACCGTTTCGGCGCAGGGCGCATCACGGCGCTTGGCGTCGCCCTGATGATGCTCGGCTACTACCTGATGTATGCGGCGCACACCGGCAGCGACCTGCTGTGGAGCGGCGTTGCCATCGGCACCGGGGTTGGGGCGTGCGGCCTCTCTGTCCTCGTCGGCGTGGTCGGCCGCGCGGCCCCACCGGAACGGCGCACGAAAGCCATCGCCTCGCTCGGGGTCGCGAGCGGAATCGGAAACTTCATCGCGTTTCCCTATACGCACTACCTGATGGAACAGCTTGGCTGGCAGGCCAGCCTGCTGGCGGTCATCGCGACACTCGCGCTGCTGCTGCCGTGCGCGTGGCTCGTGGGCGGCAAACCGGGGCAGATCGCGACCATCAGGCCGCAATCACTTGGAGAGGCTTTTTCCGAGGCTTTCCGCTTGCCGAGCTACTGGCTGCTGCTGGTGGGCTATTCGGTCTGCGGTTTCCATGTGGCGTTCTATTCCACGCATCTGCCGGCCTACGTGGAGACCAGCAACCTGCCGAGTTGGGTCGGTGTCTGGGCTCTTACGGCGGTTGGCGTGGCCAATATCATCGGCACCTATCTTGCGGGCTACTTCTCACGCTACATCGAAAAGCGGACCGGACTGACCATCATCTATCTTGCACGCGTCGTGGTGTTTCTCGGGTTTCTCTATCTGCCGCCCACGCCGACGATGGTGATCGGCCTCAGCATTCTCCTGGGTCTGTTCTGGCTCGCCACTATCCCATTGACCAGCGGGCTCGTCGCCACGTTCTTCGGTACGAACTGGTTGGCGATGTTGTTCGGTCTCGTGCTGCTCTCGCACCAATTCGGGTCGTTCTGCGGGGTGTGGGCCGCGGGTGTCCTGTTCGACATGACGCATTCCTACGACACGATGTGGAAGATCTCGATCGGACTGGCGCTGTTCGCCGCGATCCTTCATTTCCCGATCCGCGAGAAGCCCGTTCCACGGCTGGCTGCCGAACAGCAGGGTGTCTGATTTTCTCCGCTCACGCGCCGTATCGGGCCAAAGGCCGGGCGCTTCGCGAGGGCGGCAATTGCAGCATGAGCCGCATTCCGCATTCAGCGGAATGGGCTGAGGAGAAGAGTTGTTCTCCGCTGACGCGCCGAGCCAGCGCTATTGGTCGCGGAATTTGGTGCGGGCGGAGGCAGCGGCCGCATAGGCGACAGTCACCTGGCTCTGATCGGCATCGGCAAACGCTGTCGCGACATGCAATGCGTTGGCTGTCGCATTGACGGCCTGCTTGACCATGCGGACAGTGGCGGCGGGCATGGACACGGCGACATTCGCCATCTCCATGGCTTTTTCGACCGTGCGACCGTCATCGGCCAGCTCGTCAACCAGTCCCCAGTCCAGGGCGTGCTGGGCCGGCATCTTTTCACACATGATGCAGATGCGCTTGGCCCGCGCGGGACCGACAAGGCTGATCAGGCGCGGCAATGCCCCCCACTGCAGGTTGAGACCGATCTTCACCTCCGGGACATAGAGATAGGCGCTGCGGCCCAGCACGCGCCAGTCGCATGCGAGCGCAATGGCGACACCAGCCCCGACGGCGAGACGCTCCATGGCGGTAATGGTGATCTGGGGCATCTCTTCCCACGCCTTGCACAAGCGCACGCCGTTGTAGGCGCGATGACGGCGCTTCAGGTCATTGGTTTCGGTCGGCCAGCCATCGGTGGCCTTGAGATCGAAACCGGCCGAGAACGCGTTGGACGCCCCGGCTAGCACGACAGCCTGGGTATCGAGATCGTCGTGAAAGCTCTTGGCGACCTCGGTCAACTCGAGGACGAGTTGCTCGTTGAAGGCATTGAGGTTGGCCTTGCGGTCGAAGCGGACGAGGGCAATCGGTCCGTGTTTTTCAATGGTGACGTAGTCGAGCTTCATCTTCTCCTCCCGAGGTCATGTTCGACAATCGATGGGTGCCAGGACCGCGGCTTTCGACCAGGTGGTGGAAAGCTGCTGGACACATCCTCAATTCTCGCTGTACGCCTGCTTGAACGTCAACGCCTGCCGCGGCGAGCATATGCCTGGCAGATGGCGAGCGCGCTCCGACGCCCCCGCCCGTCATACGATTTCGCAAGCACGACATGTGATCCTGGCTGGGACATCTGCCGCAACGTCTGCATGTCCAATTTCACGTCCAATGGAAAAAATTTTACCGTTCGACCTTGCTCAAGCAGTCCATACATTGCGAATGTATGTTCACTGATTGCGAATTGCAGAGGTATGTTGATGATCTTTCCCATTAAATCAATCGATGCGCGCGCGCTGAAGGCCGCGCTTCATGACGGTGGAGAAATTGCTCTCCTGGATGCACGCGAGGAGCTTCCGTTTGGCGAACGCCACATCCTCATGGCGTCGTGTCTACCTCTTGGTCGGATCGAGATCATGGCCGACGATCTGGTGCCGCGGCGCAGTGCCCGCGTGGTGTGGTGCGACGACGGGCACGGTCTGGCCAATGCCGCCGCCCGGCGGATGGCAGAGCTCGGCTACGAGGATGTTTCGGTTCTCGACGGCGGCATTTCTGCCTGGGAAGCGGCCGGCTATCGCATCTACAGCGGCGTTCATGTGCCAAGCAAGGCATTTGCCGAGGTTGTCGAACATGATCTCGGCACGCCGTGGATCACGGCGCAGGATCTCAAGGCGCTGATCGACAGCGACACCGATGTCGCCTTGTTCGATAGCCGCTCCTTCGAGGAATACCATACCAACTCCATCCCGACCGCCGTCAGCGTGCCCGGCGCAGAACTCGTCTACCGCTTCGCCGACCTGGTTCCGTCGGCCGACACGACAGTTGTCGTCAATTGCGGCGGGCGGACCCGGAGCATCATCGGTGCGCAATCGCTGATCAATGCCGGCATTCCCAACAAGGTCGTCTCGCTCAAGGATGGCACGATGGCCTGGCATCTGGCCGGCTACGAGGTGATCCGGGGGGCGGACCGGCGTCCACCGGAGGTCTCTACAGGTGGCGCGGACACTGCCAGGCAGGCTGCCGAGCGTGTCATGGCTGGCCACGGCATCCAGAGGATCAATGCCGAGACACTGGCCGCGTGGCGGTCCGAAAGCGGGACAAGGTCGCTCTATGTGCTCGATGTGCGCACACCCGAGGAATACCTTGCTGGCCATGTCCGC
>JBKDZY010000189.1:0-1785 GCA_047971765.1 Hyphomicrobiaceae bacterium
TGGCCTGCCCCATCATGTGGGTCCGCTGGATAAGTTAGAGTTCCGGCGGTTATGATCGCCCTGGTGGGCTGACCGGAGCGAAGCGTAGGGCAGACCAGCAGGGCGAGGCAAGATGGTTTCAGGGGCCGGCGGGAGATAGCCGATCGAGCTGTGCGGCCGGATGGTGTTGTAATGATCGCGCCAGCGACTGATCAGGATCTGGGCCTCCCTGAGCGTATAGAAGATCTCGCCGTTGAGGAGTTCGTCGCGCAGCTTGCCGTTGAAGCTTTCGCAATAGCCATTTTCCCAAGGTGAGCCCGGCTCGATGTAGAGGGTCTTCACACCGATCCGAGCGAGCCATTCCCGCACGATATTGGCCGTAAATTCTGCTCCATTATCGGATCGGATATGCGCTGGAGGGCCATGCTTGACGAACAGGTCGGTGAGCACCGCCAGCACATCATCACTTTTGAGCTGGCGTTGCACGTGGATCGCCAGGCACTCCCGGCTATGCTCGTCGATCACTGTGAGCATCCGGAACGCTTTGCCGTCGTGGGTGCGATCGGCAACGAAGTCGTAGCTCCAGACATGGCCGCGATAGCGCGGCCTCAGACGCACGCAGGATCCATCGTTCAACCACAGACGGCCGCGCTTCGGCTGCCTCTGCGGTACTTTCAGCCCCTCGCGACGCCAGATGCGCTCGACCCGCTTGGCATTCACCGCCCAACCCTCCTGCCGCAGCAGGGCCGTGATCCGGCGATAGCCGTAACGGCCATACTCCGAGGCCAGCCTGACGATCGCCGCCGTCAGACGCTTCTCATCGGATCGTGGCCGTGCAGCACGACGCTGGGTCGAACGATGCTGGCCAACCGCCCGGCACGCACGACGCTCGGACACACCGAGCGCCGTACAGGCATGGGCAACGCCAGCACGGCGTCGCGAGGGGCTCAGTACTTTCCCTCGATGACCTCCTTCAGGATCAGCGCATCGAGCGTCAGGTTGGACACCGCCTTCCGAAGACGCGCATTTTCCTTCTCAAGCGACTTCAGTCGCGCCGCCTGCGTCACTTTCAACCCGCCATATTCACGCCGCCAGCGATAATAGCTCTGCTCCGAGATACCCAGGCCGCGACATATCGAACCCGTCTTCTCGCCTCCGGAAAGCCGTACCTCGGCCTCCCGTAACATCCCGATGATCTGCTCTGCGGTGTAGTTCTTCCGTGCCATTCTCCGCTCCTTTCAAGCGCAAAATAGCCGAAACTCTCACTTTCAAAGCGGACCAGTTTTCAGGGGGAAGGTCACCATCAGCACACGTCTGCTGACAGGATACTGGAGGCCCGAGCCGGAATCGAACCGGCGTATACGGATTTGCAGTCCGCTGCGTCACCACTCCGCCATCGGGCCTCGCGCGTGGGTCGGGGGCGGCGTGTAGCAGCCGTTCGCGCGCCTGCAAAGCCCCTCTCGACGAACTCCGCCTGTCAGAGCCGGGTTCTGGCCGAAACGCTACTGCGGCGCCGAATAAAGCTGCCAGGGCACCGGCCCCTGCCAGCGCGCTTCGCCATAGGTCCTGAGGCAGGCCATCATCGCCGGGCTGAAGACCGCGTCCTTCTCCTCTAGCGGCTGGCTGCATCCATGGCCTTCGGCGGTTGCAAGATAGGTCTGCATTCCAGGCAGGGTCCGCGCGACGCCGAACACCGAGGCAAGTTCAACCTGATTGAACACGATGGATCGCAACCTGTTGAGCGTCGGCAGGATTTTCGGCGGAAGATCATCGGCGGCGGACGGCGTGAGATCGCCATTCATCAGC
>JBKDZY010000190.1:0-8081 GCA_047971765.1 Hyphomicrobiaceae bacterium
CGCATGTGCGCCGCATCCTGATCGGGGACCGGGAGGTCGAAAAGGCGGTGGCCGACGATGCCGTGACAGTGGTGCTCAACGACGAGATCGACGTCAGCCGTGGTGATGTTCTTGCTGCGCCGGATTCCGACATCCAGGTTGCCGATCAGTTCGCGGCCCACGTCATCTGGCTTTCCGAGCAGCACATGCTGCCCGGCCGTCCCTATCTGTTGAAATGCGGGACACAGACGGTGAGTGCCACGATCAGCTCGATCAAGCACACGGTGAGTGTGGAGACTGGCGAAGAGATCGCGAGCCGCCAGTTGCTGCTGAACGATATCGGGTTCTGCAACATCTCGACATCGCGCCCGCTGGTGTTCGAACCGTTCGATGCCTGCCAGACGCTTGGCTCATTCATCCTGATCGACAAGCTGACGGCGGCGACGGTCGGAGCGGGCATGATCCGTTTCGAATTGCGCCGCGCGACCAACATCCATTGGCAGGCGCTGGATGTGACGCGCTTGACGCGGGCGCAGATAAAGACGCAGAAGCCCTGCTGTTTGTGGCTTACCGGTTTGTCCGGCGCGGGCAAATCCACGGTTGCCAACCTGCTCGAGAAGCGGCTCGTCTCCATGGGGCGGCACACCTACATTCTCGATGGTGACAACGTGCGCCATGGTCTCAATCGCGACCTGGGGTTCACCGATGCGGATCGCGTGCAGAATATTCGCCGGGTGGCGGAAGTGGCGCGGTTGATGGTGGATGCTGGACTGATCGTGATGGTTTCGTTGATCTCGCCGTTCCGTTCCGAGCGGCGCATGGCGCGGGAGTTGTTCGCGTCGGATGAGTTCATCGAGGTGTTCGTGGATGCGCCGCTGGATCTGTGCGAGGAGCGCGATCCGAAGGGGCTCTACCGGAAGGCCCGCGCGGGCCAGATCCAGAATTTCACCGGTATCGATTCCGCCTACGAGGCGCCCGAGCATGCCGAGGTGATACTCGATGCAAGTCGCAATCCTGAAGAGCTGGTCGAGCAGCTTGTGCAGGTGCTGACGGATCGCCGGAACATCTGATCCAACGTCGTACTGACCGCGCGGCGGGAAGGGCTTCTCGGGACCTCGGGCGCCATTTCGGCTTTCCACTGATTGCGGTGGCGAGCGGCTGGTAGAATTGGGTCCATTCATCCAGCGTCCAGCGACACCTTTTGAAATGGCCGGCGAGGTGTCGGCTTCTTCCGCCGCAGTTGAACTGCTGAAGGCTCTGCTCTCCTCTCACATGATGAGTTGTCTCATGATGTGTTGCCTGAAACGCACGCTTGGCGTGGTTCTGGTGTTCCAAACAAATAGTCCTTGGAATTCTATTTGCGGTTGTGGGGCCTCAAATTTGAATCAGTTATCCAACTTTCTATTCGATGCGTAGGTTTAGAAAAATTTGATTGAAGCGGGGAAGTTGGATGTATTGGAAGAAAGCAGTCATAGGGACGGTCGTTGCGGTAGCGGCCTGGAGCGTGGGGTCACCAGCCGAGGCGCGGAGCCAAGGTCCGGTGAACTGGAGTGGGCTCTATTTCGGCGGGCATGCCGGCTATACCTGGGCGGATGCTGATTGGAAAATGGTACACCCAATGGTGCTCAACGAGGTCAGCGAAAGTCTCGATTTTGATAATGCCTCTGCCGGCGTTCATGTTGGTTTTCAACATCAGATCCGTCGTTGGGTCTTCGGCGGCGAGGTGTCTCTGACAAGTGGACCCAAGTCGGATATCCAGGATGGTGTCGATCTGTACTATGGTACTCCGGTCGGAACGATGAAAATGGATATGGACTGGGTATTCACCGCGACCGCGAAGGTCGGCTACGCCTGGGATCGTTGGTTGGCCTATGTCAAAGGCGGTTACGCCGGAGCGCAGATCGGCCTCAGTGCATCAGATAATGTCCCCTCGCCCTATTATGGTATTTTGACACGGGATTATCACAGCGGCTGGACCATCGGAGCCGGTGGAGAGTATGCGCTCTTCGACGGCGTATCAGTCGGGCTCGAATATAATTACATCAACTTCAGCAATTCGTTGAGCTCCCAACTCTACGAGCTGACATCGCCGCCGGTACCTTTGCGCGCCCCGGATGTGAAATCCAAGATCGACGCCGATGTGCATTCGGTGATGGCCCGGATCAGTTTCAAGCTCAGCAGGCCCGAGGCCTACGCAGACGCCTCCTTCAAATAGGTCACTTGTCAACGATTGACTATTTCATTCTCTCGGGAGGCACTGGCATGTGCCTCCCGAATTGTTTTTGCCATTTCTTCCGGGAACACGAGGTGAAAAATTTGAGAGCGGCACGCACTATTCCTGGGTTTCGACTTCCTTCAGGAAGTTTTCGATCAGTCCTTCCGGCGCTTTGACGATGTGTTCCTCCAAGGGGAAATTGCCGTCCCTGACGTCGGCGACGAATTCCTTGAAGCCTGCGATGCGCTCGCGCTGCATGTCCTCCCTCATCTTGTAGATATTTCGATATTGCTTCGAATGGCGTGGATAGGGTGGCGGGTTGTTTCCGAGAATATCTTCTGCAAACAGGAACTGGATATCGCCACCGCTGCCCCCGCCGATGGACGAGGTGAGGAGGGTGGTGCGCCTGCTGATTTCCCGCAGCAGCTCTTCGGGAATGACTTCGACCTCGACGGCATAGGCGCCGGCGTTTTCGAGCGCCTTGATGTCCCGGTAGACCTGCAAGGCCTCGTCGGTGGTCTTGCCGACAGCGCGCAAGCCGCCTGTCCAGGTGCTGCGGCGCGGCACGAGGCCGGCGTGGCCCTGGACGGGTATGCCTGCTTCCGCGGCCGCTTCCACGAAGCGCGGACTCCACTGGCACATTATCGCATCCGCGCCGAGCGCCATGGCGTCATAGCCGAGACGGACAGCTTCGACAGGGCTGGCGGCGGCGATCAAGGGTACGGAGAAGGCCATGAAGGTATTGGGGGCGGCGCGCCGGATCTCGGCGGCCGAGTTCGGTGACTTCGGATCGAAACGGACCTTCATGGTGTCAATGCCGGCGGCTTCGGCAGCGGCAGCTTCCTCGGCGGAGAATGGCTGCGTTTCGACCAGGACGCGCTTGCCCTTCTGGTCCCTGAGATCCCTCACCGTGTAGTTTCGCGTGCCGTAATGTCCGCCAAGCGTCATCACGCGCTTCAGTCCGCGCTCTTTTGCATCCCTTGAGGGGATGCCACCATCGCCCGTTGAATGGCTCGACATCGTTTTTCTCCCTGGACTTGAACCGAACCGGGGGAGATTAGACGAATTGCCGGCGTGTGGCATCCGACGCGAGAAGCGCGCCGATGTGTTGAGGCGCCGCTGCCAACAGCTTCGGATGGTGGTGACGGAAGGTGGGTGGCGGTCAGAACGCCGCATTTCGGACCATGTCTCGCGCTACCGGCGCGCGTTAGCCCTGCCGGTGGAATTGTGGGCAAACAGCATGAACTTCTTGCATTCCCGGTGTATCGGCGGGCACTAGGATCGCAAAGGAAAAGCGATGACGCGCCCGCCGCGCGAATGGCCGATCGGGCTGGTTTTCGAGCAAAGCCGCCAAGGGGAGCGGCAAATGGTGTTCATTCGACCCGGGCCTCAAGGTCGTCCGTGGCCGGTTGTCGGATGCCCAAACGAAGGGACAAGACACGCATGGTTGTTGACGTTTTGGAACGAGCTGCACCCACCCCCACCGCAATGGATGTGGACAGGGGAAAGTACTTCGAGGATCACGTCCGTCTGTTCAAGGATGGTCAGGACCTCGTCCACGCCACGCCGCGCACGGTGACGGACGGCGATGTCGCGGTCTACAACGCCATCTTCGGCCAGCGCTTTGCCGTCACTTCCGACGATACCTTTGCCAAGGCCCTCGGCTTTCCGCGTGCGCCGGTGCCTTGGATGCTTCTGTTCCACATCGGGTTCGGGAAGACGGTGCCGGATGTTTCGCAGCTGGCGGTGGCCAATCTCGGGTATTCGGATGTGCGATTTCTCAAGCATGTCTATCCCGGCGACAGCCTGACTGCAGAAAGCCGGGTGATCGGCTACAAGGAGAACTTCTCGGTCGACAAGGTAACGGGGGCGAAGCGTTCGCGCGGCAGCGGCAACACGTATGTGCAATCGACGGTGTACCGCCTGACGGAGGGGGGACGCGAACCGGTCCTGTCCTACAAGCGCGTCGTGATGATCAACAAGCAGGATGCCGCTTCCACGCCGGCGAGTGATCTCGGGCTCGAAGAGAGTGTCATTCCCGATATGCCCGAAGCGGTCGATGCGAGCGTCCTGCAGTCGATAGTGGCGACTTATCCGAAACCGAAGGCGGGGGCCGGGCTCGATCTCGCCAGGCTGGCGGGAAGTCCCCACGGCTGGGATGACTACGCGGTCGGCATGAAGATCAATCACGGTGAGCGGCGGCAGATCACGTCGGCGCACATGGAATTGCCGAACCTGACCCAGAATACCGCCAAGGTTCATTTTGCCGAGGGGCGGGTCGATGTGACGATGCCGGTCGAAGCATCGGGCATTGTGTACGGGGGGCACGTCATGTCGATGGCGGATGCGCAATCGTTCTACGGGATCGAGAACGCGATCGGCCTGGTTGCGATCAATGGCGGACGGCATGTTGCGCCCTGCTACGAGGGAGAGAGCGTGGCGGCGTGGAGCGAGGTGACGGGCAAGCTCGAGGTCCCGGGGCGCTCCGATATCGGCCTGCTGACGGTGCGCACTGTGGCTGTGAAGAATACGCCCGCCGGCACGTTCGCGGACATGGATGCGAAAGGCCGTTATCCGAGCACGTCGGTGACGCTGCTCATCAACGGACAGAAACACAGCGCCGACGCGACGGTGGTTCTCGACTATGAGCGGGTTCTGGTCGTGCGGCGGGGCGTCTGAAGGCCGG
Source organism: Hyphomicrobiaceae bacterium (assembly GCA_047971765.1). Classification (GTDB taxonomy): domain Bacteria; phylum Pseudomonadota; class Alphaproteobacteria; order Rhizobiales; family Hyphomicrobiaceae. The sequence continues at coordinate 4,881 of JBKDZY010000190.1, forward strand.
GGCGAGCGCGATGGAACAACCAAGGAAAACCAAATGAACGATAGACATCCACGCCAGTTCTACAAACCGCTGGTAACGGGGGCTCCGAAACCGTTCACGGACGAGACGAAACCGCAAGTCGTCGAGCGCATGATCCACTTCGCGGGTTTCCACGATCCGAAGATGGCCGGGAAAGGCGAGGACATGCTGCGCGCTGGCACGGTCGACGTGCTGCTCGGGAACTTCGAGGATGCCGTTCCGGTTGACCAGAAACCTGCAGCGCGCGAGGCGTTCATCGCGATGATGCGCGGCCTGGAGCCGGGCGACAAGAAGGCGGGTCTGTGGATCCGGAGCAATCAATTGTCCTCGACGATGTTCATGGAGGACATGAAGCTGGTGAAGGCATCGGGCGGCATGCTGGATGTCGTGATGGTGCCGAAGGTGGAGAGTGCGGCCGACATCGTTCGGGTAGATTGGCTGCTGGCCCAGATCGAGGCGGAGATGGGGTTTGCGACGCCGATCATGATCCATGCCATTCTCGAAACGGCAGAAGGTGTGGAGCGTGTCCTCGAGATCGCATCGGCCAGTCCGCGGATGCACGGCATGAGTCTCGGCCCGGCAGACCTCGCGGCGGACCGCGGCATGAAGACCACGCGCGTCGGCGGGCCGCATCCCGACTATGGCACCTATGCGGATGCGGAAGCGCCGGGCCGTCCGCGTGCCTTCCATCAGGGCGAGCTGTGGCACTTCACGATGGCGCGCCTCGTCGATGCGTGCAAGACGGCGGGCATCAAGCCGTTCTATGGTCCCTACGGGGATTTCAAGGATCTGGTGGGGTGCGAGGCGCAGTTCCGCAACGCCGCGATCATGGGGTGCGATGGCGCGTGGACGCTGCATCCGACGCAGGTGGAGATTGCGCGGCGGGTGTTTTCTCCTGAACCGAAAGACCTGATGTCCGCTCGTCGGATTGTGGCATCCATGCCGGATGGAACGGGCGCGGTGATGCTCGACGGCAAGATGCAGGACGATGCCACCTGGAAGCAGGCGATGGTGTTCCTGCGGCAGGCGGTCGATATCATCGGCCGCGAGGGCGAGGCGGCGCGGGAGCGTTATTTCGGCACGCCGATCCCGAAGAGCGATCCGCGGCTCGAGCCGAAGAGCGCAGATGGCCGGAAGGCGCTGGCGTTGGCGTTGAGCGGCAAGGAGAACTGACGTCGGCCCTCTCGGGCGGTGAAGGAGAGCGTTTCCGCTCCTTCACACGCGCGGGATATCACGCCATCCGCAGTCGATCTTTCCGGGAGCGAGGGCCGGCCGAGGGCGCGTCGGGTCAGGTTTCGACGACGAGGTATTCGCCTTCGACCTCGACCTTGAAGGTTTCTGCCACATAGGGGCCTTCGACAAGCGTTGCGCCGGGCTCGACCTTGACGTCGTATTTCATCAGCCGCATGCGCCGCGGGTCGCAGTAGGAGCGGCCTGTCTTGATGTCGAATGCCCACTGGTGCCAGGGGCAGCGCACGATTTCGCCCTGGCGGGTATGGCGATATTCGCCGGGACAGGACGATTCGGTCAGGCCGGTGATGATGCCCTTGGCGAGGCTGCCGCCCTTGTGCGGGCAGGTTTCGGATAGGGCGTAGTATTCGCCGGCGACATTGAAGACAATGATGCCACGCCGGTCGATCTGGACGACCTTGCGTTCACCCGGTGCAATTTCCCCGACGCGGGCTACGACGTGGCGTGGCATTTCTGTCTTCTCCAGGTGCGCGACGGGAGTTAGTGGGTGACGGTGCTGCCGCATGTTTCAGTCGCCACGCCCACCGTTGTCATTGCCGGGAGGACGTGGCGTGATCGCGATGTGTGGCCGGACGCCTTGCTACAGCCGGTAGACGTTGAGACCGTTCTCGGCGCAGATGGCTGTCTGCTGCGCGGGTGTCACGCCTGCCGGGAAGGCACGGAACGGATCGTCGAAATCCCAGTGTGGATAGTCGGATGCGAACAGCAACCGGTCGTGACCGATCCAGTTGAGCGTATCGAGCAGATGGTGGCGGTTTTCCGGCTCCTCCATGGGCTGGGTCGAGAGCCAGATATGCTGCCTGATGTACTCCGACGGGCGGCGCTTCAGGTGGCTCAGCTCCGCGCGGTTGCGTTCGAAGATCTTGTCGAGGCGCCAGGTCAGCGCCGGCAGCCAGCCGAAGCCTCCCTCGATGATGATGACCTTGAGTTTCGGAAACTCCTCGAACACGCCTTCCATGACGAGGCTGGTGACAACGGTCTGGGCCGAAGTCGAATGGCCGCCTGCCCCCTCCTCGATATAGTAGGAGGGCCAGCCTGCACCGGTCACGGGATGTCCGCTGGTGCCGAAGACGTGAAACCCGACGGGCAGATCATGGGCCTGGGCTGCGGCATAGATCGGCCAGTAGCGGCGGTTGCCGAGCGGATCCGACGAGCGGGTGAGGCAGAAGACCTGCGCATATTCCTTCATGTGGCCGACGCGGTCGATCTCCTTGGCGGAGGCGTAGCCGTCCTCGTAGGGGACGACGACGGCGGCGCGCAGGCGCTTGTCCTTGTCGGTCCAGGCTTCCCGCTGCCATTCGTTTGTGGCCTTGCAGAGGGCTGCGCCGAAAGCGACGTTGAGTTCGCCCTGGCCACTGTTTCCAAGCGGGGCCAGCACGCCGATCTCGACGCCAGCCGGGTCGAGGTACTGCTTCTGCATCAACTCGAGTGACGAACCGGGCCGTCCGCTGCCGTCTTCAGGCCAACTATCGCGGCGTGAGGCGAGGGGCGTCGATTTCGGATAGGGTTCCACCGACGGGCTGCCATGGCGGCGCCGGAAGCCGTAGGTGGCGGCATGATCCCACCACTTCTTTTCGAGATGCGGTTTCAAGCAGTTCATGGATTTGACTGCCGGGTGGATGTCGCTGTCGATGATGGCGAGGCGGTTGCTGACTTGTCCCGACGTGGTCGGATCTGCATGGGGCGGGGCATCGAGTGGCATGGGGAGCCTCCAGACTTCAGGCGCTTGCGAGACGTGGATACGTCGCGCGCGGGTTGTCGATCAGGATCCTGGTCCTGAGTGATGCATCCAAACCGGTTGGAAGCATAGCATCACCATCCTGGTGCCAGTGCGGAAAATCGGACGAGAAAAGCAACATGTCGGGGGAAGGGAGCTGGTCGATGACCCTGGCGAGAATGTCGGGGTCGTCGGGGGCGTCGAACGGGGCCGTA
>JBKDZY010000191.1:0-10529 GCA_047971765.1 Hyphomicrobiaceae bacterium
GTTGACTGACCAGAATTGGACAACAGAAACCTGCGTATCGCGGCCGCACGGCGACAGGCTTCCGCCCACAGGGCGTCGTCTACCTCATCTGGAAGTGGCTCGGTCACAATGAGAACCCCACAAAATCGGAGCCACTATTATCGAATTAAGTGCTAAAGTCCAGTCTCGGTTATCAAATTAAGTGCTAATTATCATATTTAAGTGCAAAGCTAAATTATTGAAATCAGGCAGATCAGATTATCAGGGTTAAGGGCTAAGTGACACCGGGTCACTTCTCGGCGGATATCAACACCCTTGACATAGTAAACAAAGAATGGTTGGTTAATTCATCGCATCAACTAACAGGGTTTCTGAGACTGTGTCTAACGCGATAAATGGGGAAGCGAGCCTTGGCCAAGTGCTCTACGCGTTGCATCGCGACGGCCTTGTCTCGCGTCACCAAATTGCTGACTCCGTTGGAATAACCCGTGCGACCGTGTCAAAAGCGACCCAAGCCCTCATCAATTCTGGGATTGTTCGTGAAGTTGAGCAGGGTGTCGCATCGACCCGTGGAGGCCGACGGCCGATTCTCCTCAGTGTCTGCGAGTTTGCACTTCATCTGGTCGGAATCGACATCCGTCGCGAAAAGGTCACCGGTTGTTGCATCGATTTGTCCGGCAATGTCATCGAGCATCTATCGGTGCCCTTGAATGACGCCTTGAACAGCGAAGAGCTGACCGCAAACGTTGTCGACGTCATTGAAAAATTGTCCTCCGGGCGGTCGGAACCGCTGGGAGCCATTGGAATTGGGGCGATCGGCCCGGTGGACGTGAACCGAGGCCGCAGCTATCCACCTGCATTTCCAGCTCTCTATGATTTGCCGATCGTCTCCGAGTTAGCAGAGCGCTTCCGCGTCCCGGTCACACTGCGGACCGGTGCCGTTGCCGCTGCCTATGGCGAAGAACAGGCTGCGATCGCCGAACGTAACCTCAAGTCAATCGCCTTCGTGGTGATTGACCACAGGGGCATCGGCCTTGGCTTGATTTCGGGCGGCGCCGGGTGGCTGACCGAGCATGGCGGAATTGGTGAGCTTGGTCATGTCACTGTCGATTTTCAGGGACGCCCCTGCAAATGCGGCCGACGCGGATGCCTCACGCAATATGCCTCAGGCATTGCCGCAATGAGGATACGTGATGGCGAGGCCGCGCCGGACAGGCTTGCAGAGCGGCAGCTGTCGAAGTTTGTGCGTGCCGCTGAAGAGGGGGACCATTCGGCCCAGGACGCGATGCGTGAGGCCGGTCGTTACCTTGGATGCGCCATCGTGGATGTCGACCGATTGCTGCGACCCTCGCGTATCGTCGTCGGGAGCTCTCATGAGCACCTGTCCAAATGGTATCTGCTCGGTGTCGAGGACTACATCCGAGATGTCCACGAGAGCACAGATTTCGGCGACCTTCTGGACCGGGTGATGCCGGCACACAAGGGCAGCTTGGCAATTGCCTACGGCGCAGCGTCGCTGCAGCTCAAACACTTCATGCGCGCCCCCGCGCGAATTTTGACGATGCTCGCGGAAAAGGGAGATTCCGCGACACCTGCGACCGGGGTGCGCCACTAGATTCTTAACGTCACCAAGGAGGAGGAACCCGATGACGCTCTTAAGACACCTGCTATGTACTACCCTCGCGATCGGCGTGGCGAGCGCCGCCAGTGCCGAGCCTGACCCGAGGCGCTTCGAGGGAACAGAGCTCAATATGCTCTATTTCGAAATTTCCTTCGTGCCCGGGCTGAAACAGCTGTTGCCCGAGTTCGAGGAAATGACCGGCATCAAGGTCAATATCGAGACCTTGTCCGAGGCCGCAGCGGTCCAGAAGGCGCAGGTGGAATCGGCGACCCGGACCGGAGCGTACGATGTGGTTGGGATGCAAAGCGGCAACCTTCCGCTCTATGCCCAGAACGGCTGGCTAACCCCGGTGGCGAAGTTCGCCGGAAATGCCGACATTTCCATACCTGATCAACTGGCGCTGGACGATTTCATCCCCTCGACGCTTCAGGCGATGTCCTATGATGGAGAGCAGTACTGCCTGCCTTTCTTCGCTGCGACCACGATACTCTACTACCAGATTGATAAGTTCCGCGACGCTGGCATTGAAACCCCGCCAACGACCTATGAGGAACTGATTGATGTATCCGCCAAGGTCCACAGCGCCGATATCCCGGCAATCGCCCTGCGCGGTGCGCCTCCGGGCACCGGAAACATCTGGATTTTCAACTCGTTCTTCTATGGCGCCGGCGCCAGTTACTTCGCGGACTTCCCCAACGACATGACCCCGACGGTGAACTCTCCGGAGGCGGTCACGGCGCTGGAAACCTTCGTGACATTGAAGAACAACTACGCGCCCGAAGGTTCGGTCAGCTTTACCTATGACGATGTCGTGACCGCAATGCAGCAAGGCAAGGTCGTCATGGCGATCGACGGCGCCCCACTGGCGGGGCGGATCCTTGATCCGTCCCAGTCACGGGTTTCGGACAACCTTGGTTTTGCGGTCCTGCCGGGCGGTGCGGCCGGACCCAAACCCGCTTTCGCGGCCCACGGCCTATGCGTCACGGGTGCCTCGCAGAATGCCGCGGCAGCCTACATGTTCATCGAATGGGCTACGAGCTCGGAGACCATGAAGAAGGTCGCGAAGAACTCGCAATATCTGGCAACTCCGCGCAACAGCATCTGGGAAGATGCCGAATTCCGCGAGAAGTACGACTATGACTTCGGCGGTGGTTCCTTCCTTTCGACCTACCAGCAGAGCCTCGCAGAGGCACCGCCGGCCTATTATCCCCCGTTTGCGGCGTGGAGCCTTGTGAACAATCGTATCGGCCAGGCCGTTCAGTCGGCTGAGATCGGCGAGGCGACTCCGCAGGAGGCGCTCGACCAGGCGAACGAGGACATCACCAAACTGCTCAAGGAAGAAGGGCTGCTCTAAGCGCCCGTTCCTCCGGGCGGGACCGTCGTCCCGCCCGCGACGCTTCCTTTTCCTGTCAACGAGGTTCGTATGACTACTGCTTCTTTCGCTGAGAGAACCGCACAGGCACGCCTATCGATCCGGCGGGCCAACTCCGGCTACAAGCGCTTTATCGTTCCAGCAATGTTCACGCTGTTAATCCTGACGATCATACCTCTGATGGGCACCGTGGGGCTAAGCTTGTCGTCCCTTTCCTACACGTCGAGTCGTCCGACGGCTTTCGTTGGGTTGGATAACTACATCGCCCTTTTCAGCGACCCGCGCTTTATTGCCAGTCTTTGGCAAAGCACGATCCTGATCTTCGTGCCTCTTATCTTCCAGCTATTGTTCGGGCTGTTGCTGGCCCTGACGATGAATGAACGGCTGCCCGCCATGGGTTGGCTGAGGATCATCTTCATTATCCCGATGTTCTTTCCCCCGATCGTTATGGGCCTGATGTGGAAGATCCTGTTCACACCCCAGCTCGGTGGCGTGAACTACTACATCGGTCTTCTGGGGTTCCCGCAGATCCCGTGGCTGAGCGAGCCCTCTTACGCGCTGGCTTCGGTATGCATCGCTGCCATCTGGGGCTGGACGCCCTTTGTCGCGGTCATGTTCTACACAGCCATGCAAACCTTTCCGAAGGACCTCTACGAAGCCGCGCGAATTGACGGTGCATCCTGGCTTCAGCAGCTGGGCTTCGTGACGCTGCCGCTCCTGCGTCAGACGGCTCTGGTGGTGGTGTTCCGCATCATGGAAGCCCTCGCGATCTTTCCGATCATTTTCGTGATGACCTCGGGCGGCCCTGCCGGATCGACCGAAACTGCGAACTACTACGCATATACCGCTGGTTTCCAGTTCCTGAAAGTTGGCTATGCGTCGGCCATCATTCTTATGTTTCTTGCGCTGCTGATGATCGTGCTCGGACCAGCAACGCGACTGCTGCTGCGAGACGTCGGGCATTCGGGGGTACGGACATGAAGTTGAAAGGCAATCTTCACCGGGTCGGGCTCTACGGTTTTGGCATATTCTGGGGCTTTGTGATCGTCGTTCCCGTCCTCTTTTTGGCCCTACTGTCGCTCAAATCGCGTCTCGACGCCTTCGCGATGCCGCCGAAGCTCTTCTTTACACCGACGTTCGAAGCTTATGCCGCAGTGCTTGGCGACAGCGCCTTTATCGGGGCCGTACAAAGCAGCCTGATCGTGTCTGTCGGCGCGGTGCTTCTGTCGCTCCTGGTGGCCATACCGGCGGCGTACGGCCTGCGTAACCTGTCGGGACCGCTTCGCTACAACTCGATGCTGGCGATCCTTCTGATCCGGATGGTGCCGGGGATGGTCTACTTGCTGCCATTCTTCATCATCTATCAAAACCTCGGATTGCTCGACACGCATGTAGGGCTGATCCTCGTGCATCTCGTCTTCAACGTGCCTCTGATAATCTGGATGCTGACGCCAATTTGGTCGTCGATCCCAAAGGATCTGAGCGAGGCGGCGCGGATCGACGGAGCAAGCCCGTTTCAGATCCTCTGGATGGTAGACCTGCCGCTACTGAAAGGAGGCATCCTTGCCTCGTCGATCCTGGCGTTCATCTTCTCGTGGAACGAGTTCCTGTTCGCCCTGATCCTGTCGCGGCGCGAGGTGGTTACCCTCCCCGTCGCGATCGTCAGTTATCTTGCCTACGAGGGCACAGAGTGGGCCAAGGTCTCGGCCGCCTCGATGTTCATCATTCTGCCTGCGATCGTCTTTGGATTCCTGGTGCGCCGCTACATGATTGCAGGCGTTTCAGGCGGTGCCGTCAAAGGTTAACGAATACAATTCCTGGGAGGAGGTCTCATGGCCGAAATCACACTTGAAAAAGTCAACAAAGTCTATGCCAACGGCGCCAGCGCTATCCGGGATCTCGATCTTACGATCCGGGACCGTGAGTTCCTTGTCCTCGTGGGGCCATCGGGATGCGGTAAGTCCACACTGCTGAGGATGATCGCCGGACTCGAGGATATCTCAAGCGGTACGCTCTCGATCGGCGGCAAGGTGGCGAACGAACTTGAACCCAAGGATCGCGACCTCGCTATGGTGTTCCAGAGCTATGCGCTCTACCCTCTTATGACGGTGGCCGAGAACATCGGGTTCCCGATGCGCCTCGCACGAGAGGAGAAGGGAGAGATTGACCGGGCGGTGCGTGAAGCCGCACGTATCCTCGAACTCGAGCCCTATCTTGACCGCAAACCGGCCCAGCTTTCTGGTGGTCAGCGCCAGCGCGTTGCCATGGGACGCGCCATCGTGCGCCGCACCTCGGTCTACCTGCTGGACGAGCCTCTTTCGAACCTCGACGCCAAGCTTCGTGACCAGACCCGCAGCGAAATGGTCGACCTTCAGCTGCGCCTTGGCGTCACCACTGTCTATGTGACCCACGACCAGGTAGAGGCGATGACCATGGGGCACCGTGTTGCAGTGCTGAAGGACGGGACCCTGCAGCAGGTTGCGGAGCCGAAGGTTCTTTACAATGCGCCGGTGAACCGGTTTGTCGCCTCTTTCATCGGTACGCCAACCATGAATTTCGTTCCCACACGGTTTGACGGCGAGGCTCTTTCGGTCGCCGATGTCCGGGTGCCGATATCTGATCGGCTCGCGGCCGCCCTGCGCGCGGCAAACGGCGAGCCGACCCTTGGCGTCCGGCCAGAACATGTCTCGCTCTGCGACAGTGGAATTGCTGGAGAGGTTGTCGGCATGGAATGGCTGGGCGGTGACGCGATCCTACGGGTCAAATGTGGCCAGCCAGGCCAGGAGTTCATATTGGTTGCGCGCGTCGACGGCGAGGTCGCGGTGGCACGTGGAGACCATGTAAACCTTTCAATTTCCAACAACATGCACGTCTTCGATCAGGATGGTCTGAGGATCTCCGACGCCGCCTAGTTTCGCTCAGTACGGAATATACCTATGCAAAAACCCAATATCTTGTGGATCTGTACGGATCAACAGCGGTGGGACACGCTGTCCTACTTCGGCTTTCCTGGAGCCGATACGCCCAATATCGATCGGCTCGCCCGAAAAGGCGTTGCCTTTGAACGGACCTATTGCCAAAGCCCGATCTGCACCCCGTCTCGCGCCTCATTCCTGACCGGAAGGTATCCGATTTCCCACCAGAACCACCGGAACGGCAACACCAGCTTCAGTGATAAGCTGGTGCTCGTGCCGCGGCTTTTCCAGGACGCGGGCTATGCGACCGGTCTTATCGGCAAGTTGCATCTGTCGCGAAGCCAGGGCGTGGTCGAGCAAAGACCGAGCCGGGATGGGTACACCGAATTCTACTGGAGCCATCACCCTGACCCGGATTGGGGCGAGGGTCACGACTACGAGACTTGGCTGGCGGAGAAGGGCGTCGATCCCGAGACCCTCTACAACCGTGCGCGTGCCTACGGTCCGGGCGTCGAGGCCCCGCTGCATCAGACCACATGGGCCGGCGACCGGGCGCAGGACTTCATCGAGCGGCATAAGGACCGACCGTGGTTCCTGTCGATCAATCTCTTCGACCCGCATCCGCCATTCGATCCGCCCGCCGATTATCTTGCGCGCTTTGACCCAAAGGACATGCCGGCACCGATCTTCGCGCCTTCGGACATGGACCACCAGCGGGCCTTTCAAGACATCGACCAACAAATCGTCATTCCGGTTGATCCGCGTCGAGGTGATCCTGATTCGGACCTGTTCGAAAATCCACCTTTGGTATCGGACTCGCCCGGTCGCGATACGCCGCCGTCACTTTATAACGCGCGGTACATCCGGGCGTGCTATCACGCGATGATCCTCCTGATCGACGACATGGTGGGCGACCTGATGGCCAAGCTTACCGAGACGGGGCAAGAGCGCGACACCATCGTTCTTTTCATGAGCGACCACGGTGAAATGCTTGGCGACCACGGTATCCTATACAAAGGGTGCCGTTTCTATGAAGGCATGATCCGCGTTCCGATGATCTTTGCCTGGCCGGGTCAGTTCGAAGAGGGGCTGGTTTCAGGCGCCCTGACAGAACTGGTGGACATCGCTCCGACGATCCTCGATGCGGCCGGCCTGCCGAGCGAGCCGGCCATGCAGGGAAGGTCGCTTGCGCCGCTCTTGCGCGGGACCGTGCCAGCGGACCGGCACAAGGATCATGTCTTGTGCGAATATTTTGACTCGCTTGACATCCCCCAGGGGAAGGGCACGCGTGCCAGCATGTTCCGCGACGAGCGCTATAAGCTATGTGTCTACCATGGCACTGGCCTCGGAGAGCTCTACGATCTCGAAAGTGACCCGCAGGAACTCAATTCGCTCTGGGACGACGAGAGCTCGCAGGAACTGAAGGCGGCGCTGCTGGCAAGACATTTCGATGCAATGATGCTGGCTTCGGGCGCCGGACCCCAGCGGACTGCATCCTATTGAAAGGTCCGGCCATGTCCCGTCCGAACATCCTGCTCATCGTCACGACCCGACAGCATTTCGCCTTGGCAGAGCAGGCGGCGATGATGCCGAACCTCGCTGCGCTGGCGCAAGGCGGGGTGCGCTACGACGGCAGCTACACCTGTGCCACAGCCAGCAGCTCGTCCCGAGCCTCGATCCTGACGGGGTGCTATCCGACCAGCCACGGGCTCTGGGCGGACGGGATCACTCTTCCTAGCCACAATCGGCTGATTGGCCGGGTGCTTGGCAACGCCGGGTATGACTGCGGCCATGTCGGGCGGCTTCACCTTGCCCCGTGTGAGAACGCTCAGACCGAGATACGCGGCAACGACGGTTTCACTTCCTTCGACTGGTCACACGGGCCGACCAATCTTTCGAGGCAAAACAGTTTTGCCGGCTGGTTGAAAGAAGCCGATCCGAAAACCTACGCCACGGTGTTCTCGCGTGAGTTCGACGTGACAAGGCCCGATGGCACATGGTCGCCTGAGGCAGGCCGGACCCAGGTCGAGGCCGCGGCCCAACTGGCCCATCTGGACTGGGCGGCTGAACGCGCCATCGCGTTCGTGACTGCCCCGCGCGCATGTCCCTACTTCCTTTCCCTCGGCATCAGCGCGCCGGAGATTGTCGCCACAACACCAGGCGATACAACGCCGGAACCGGCAGTTCTGGAGCGGCTCGACATAGCGATCGGCAAGGTGCTCGCCGAGACCGACGAGAACACGCTTGTGATCGTGACATCAGACCGTGGTCCGGGCCTGCCGCCGCATAACACGGCTATCAGGGTGCCGCTGGTGCTGCACTGGCCGGCCAACCCTCGCGCGACGGCTTGCGTCCGCACCGAACCGGTTCAAAGCATCGACATCGCAGCCACTATCGCCGAAGCCGCGCGAGTTGGCTCGATCGGGCAGGGGCTGTCGCTGCTTGGCGACAGGGCGCGCAGCTACGCCCTGATATGGTCCGGCAGGTCAATTATCTTGTGTGAAGACGGATGGAAGCTGGTCTTGACCGGTACCCGGGCCAGACTTTTCGATCTTGGCGCCGATCCCGAGGAAACCACCGACCTCGCTCAAACTCATGCGTACGCAGCACGTCTCGAGGACATGACCGACCGCATGATCGAGCATCTTATGGAAACCGAAGACAGGTCCGCTCGGCGCGAGGCCAACTGGTAGTGAAATTTCACCATGACACATAAGAACAATCGACCCAACATCCTTTTCCTGTGCACCGACCAGCAGCGCTTTGACAGTCTCGGTTGCTACGGCGCGCCGGGCGTCAGGACCCCCAACCTTGACCGGCTCGCTGCCCAGGGCGCACGTTTCGACACCTGCTACGTGCAGAACCCGATTTGTGGCCCGTCACGCGCCTCGCTTTTCACTGGTATGTACGCCCGCAATCACGGGCTTTGGGCCAACGGCGTGTCCCTCCCACCGCAGCGCAAGATGTTCACCCGGGCGCTCGCCGATGGCGGTTACGACTGCGGCATGATCGGCAAACAGCATCTTTCCGCCTGCGAGGGCTGGCAGACCGAACCGCGCAAAGACGACGGCTACCGTGTGTTCGAATGGGCTCATGACGGTATTCACCGGTCTCCGCAGAATGCATATCTTGGTTGGCTGCGGACCAACTTCCCGGAAACCTACATTGATCTGTTTCCAACCCCGGGTAGCGTCGAGGAGGCCAATGCGGGAAACAAGGCCCGCCGGGCAACGCCGATCAACACCGTTCCAGTCGAAGCGCATTATTCGCATTGGGTCGCCGAACGGGCGATTGCCTTTATCGAAACCCCGCGCGAGACGCCGTTTTTCCTTGTCGCGAACTTTTTCGATCCACACCATCCCTTCGGCGTGCCCGAGGCCTACCGTGCGCTGATCGATGCCGATGAAATTGCGCCGCCGATCGGCGGAGTGTCGGAGCTGGATAGCAAGCCGAGTGCGCAAATGAACCTGTCGCGGAAATCTTATGGTGGAGCTGCGCCGGGGTACCAGGACTACTCGGCCGAGGAGATCCGCGAAATCCGCGCGACATACCATGCGATGATCGCGCTGGTCGATGACGAGGTCGGCCGAATACTCGACAGTCTCGAACGCAGCGGGCAGGTGGACAATACGCTTGTCGTCTTCACTTCGGATCATGGCGAGATGCTCGGTGATCACGCGATGATGCTGAAGGGTCCTATGCTCTACGACGCGGTGACACGGGTGCCGTTGATCCTCCGTTGGCCGGATCGCATCGCCCCGGGAACTGAAATCCCCGAAATCGTCCAGTGGATCGACCTCAGCGCGACATTTCTTGACGTGGCCGGGTTGCCTCCCATGGCGTCACAACAGGGTGCGTCGCTTTTGCCGCTTGCCACCGAGGGGCGAGACCCCGGCTGGCGCGACTGGGCGATTTGCGAATACCGCGACTCCTGCATTCCCGAGCAAACCCCGATGATGACCACCATGCTGCGAAAGGGCGACTGGAAGCTCATCGTTTGGCACGGAGATATTTCGGCCGATCGTTCCCCGGAGGGTGAGTTGTACAATCTGTCGAGCGATCCGAACGAGCTGAACAATCTGTTCCACGAGCCGGACTATCTTCCGGTTCGCCGTCGCATGAAAGCAGAGCTCGTCGCCGCGATATCGGAAACGTCGGACCGGGGCGCCCCCCGGACATCAAACTGGTAGTGACCGAGATGAGCGCGACGCGCTGTCACCCGATAGGGCGACCGGTCACGGCGACCCGGCAGAGGCGACCCTGAAACCAATGTTCCCTGTCGAACTGTCCGGGTCGTTCTGCGTCCGAGAATGCACATGATACCTGTCACAGTAACTGTCATGGCAAAGATAGGATCCGCCTCTCTGAGCGCGCTGTAATCCATGTTCGGGGCCTGCCGGGTTCTTTTCGGGGGGCACCTGGCTCCTGGGAAGCGGGCCGAAGCGATCGGAAACCCATTCCCAAACATTGCCCGTCATATTGTACATACCAAAGCCGTTCGGCTCGAACGCGTCCACCGGTGTGAACCGCGCCGGGTTTGCCGGAGGCTGAGTTTCGTTAGTTACGCGGCCATGGGTTCCGTTTCCAGAGCTGCGTAGAAGTTTGCCTCGGCTTCGGCTGGCGGGATGTTCCCGATCGGCTC
>JBKDZY010000192.1:0-1649 GCA_047971765.1 Hyphomicrobiaceae bacterium
TGGACCGCCAGGGCCGCGACGTGCCGCCCAGCACCGGCGAGAACTACCGCCAGTTCCTCGAGCTCTGGAGCGAGCAGGGCTTTCCCGGCTGGGCCACCATGCAGCCCAACTGGCTCGGCGGCCTCGGCGTCTACGCCGCCGTCAAGGCGCTCCAGGGCGAGGACATCGCACCCTTCGTGGAGGTGCCGCTGCCGATCATCGACGACGCCAATCTCGGCGACTATCTCGCCCGGGCCGCGGACTTCCCCGCCGACGGCTATATCTACTCGCCCTACGATCTCGCCCTCTTCGACCAGATCCTCGGCCTCGACTGAAAGGCTTCCGAAGCTCTGCGGATGACAGCCACCCGTCACCGTCAAGAAAAATCCACTCTTCCCGGGGAGGATGATCCTCCCCGGACCCCACCGGCTTTTCAGCCGGCTTTGCGCCGACGCATTCAGAGGATAGCTTTGCCATTGCGGATATTCAGATGCTGCATTGGTTCTCGGTCACCCGTAGCAATCAATCTCCCAGGCAGCGGAATGCGAGGCCGTAACTACCGGCTTCGCCTCTTTGTTTGCTCCGCCGCCGCCTTCTTGGCGTCGCTAACGACCTTGGGCCGTGACGCTTCAAGGGCGGCCTCATAGCGCTCCATCTGGATTTTCATCAGCGAACCAAGTAGCGAAAATGACGCCAGAAAGACAAATGTGGCCAGCCCCAGAAATGCCGTTTGCAGCCACTTGAGAAGTTCGAGCATGCTCGGAGGGGTAAGGAACATTGCCAGAGAAATTTCAAGGGTAAGCAGATAAAGAAAGAAAAGCAATTTCTGACGGATCAACTTTCGACGGACTGTCGCCTTCATCCGCTGCAATTCATCCCATGTCCGGGCCTGTTGCAGTGTCGGTTCCGCAATGAATGTTATTACGGTGATTGTCCGCTCTGCCTGCGTGACGAATTGGCCCCATGCTTGCCGCACCAGGCTCTCGAGTTTTTGACCGTCGTCCAAAAAAAGCGTGCGCGTCTGTACTCAAGCGTCTTCGTCTGCCTTGCCAAATCGAAATGATCCTTGTGAAACATTGATTTATTGCCTGATAGCAGCAAACATAGAGGTTGGCTACCTGCACACAACAATGCGCTGAGAATTGAGGCGAGCGCTACTGCTGAAATAACGATCCTTCCCAGCCGCCTCACGCACCAGTGGCGCGGTGTTCTGCGCATTCCCGGCATCCACAGTCGCTGCACACCACACGACTGGCCGAACTGAGAAAGCTGCACCGCGGCATGGCAAAGCCTGCCAAGGTCAGCCTTGGCCCGGTCGCCACCATATTCAGCTCCCGGCTTCATCGGCTGGTAGCGTGAAGCCGGCAGATCCCCTATCGGTTGGTGACGGGCGCTGAGCGGCGGCGCACTGTCTTTTTTTGCGACAATCGCCGGTGAAGGGCGGTCCGGCGGGGATTCGGGCGGGACAGCCGGCGGGAGCGATGGGCGGCGATCGATGACCACGGCACCACTGCTCGTCGCGCGCGGCCTGACACGGCGCTTCTTCGAGAACACCGTCCTCGACGATGTCGGCATCGAGATCCGGCCGGGCCGGATCCACGCGCTGCTCGGCGAGAACGGCGCCGGCAAGTCGACGCTCATCAACCTGCTCTCCGGCGTGCTGCGCCCCG
>JBKDZY010000193.1:0-8211 GCA_047971765.1 Hyphomicrobiaceae bacterium
GAGGACATCGCCGTTCTCACCGGTGGCACCGTGATCTCCGAGGACCTCGGCATCAAGCTCGAGAGCGTCACCATCGACATGCTCGGCAAGGCCAAGCGCGTCCACATCGACAAGGAAAACACCACCATCGTCGATGGCGCAGGCAAGAAGAAGGACATCGAGGGCCGCGTTGCCCAGATCAAGGTCCAGATCGAGGAGACGACCTCCGACTATGACCGCGAGAAGCTGCAGGAGCGTCTTGCGAAGCTGGCCGGCGGCGTTGCGGTGATCAAGGTCGGTGGCGCCACCGAGGTCGAGGTGAAGGAGCGCAAGGACCGCGTCGATGACGCGCTCAATGCAACCCGCGCCGCGGTCGAGGAAGGTGTGGTTGCCGGTGGTGGCGTATGCCTCCTGAAGGCCACCCAGGCCATCACCGTAAAGGGTGACAACGACGACCAGGATGCCGGCATTCAGATCGTCAAGCGTGCCCTGCAGTCCCCGATCCGCCAGATCTCCGAGAACGCCGGTGTCGAAGGTTCGATCGTTGTCGGCAAGGTTCTCGAGGCCAAGGGCGCAACGTTCGGCTATGACGCCCAGAACGACGCCTACGGCGACATGATCGAAAAGGGCATCATCGACCCGGCCAAGGTCGTGCGTACGGCGCTGCAGGATGCCGCGTCCATCGCGGGCCTGCTGATCACCACGGAAGCTGGTGTGGCCGAGTCTCCGAAGAAGGAGTCGCATGCGGGCCATGACCACGGTGGCATGGGCGGCATGGGCGGCATGATGTAAGCCGCTGCCAGGCGGAGTTGAGCGCTCCACGAGCGCACGGCTCCATCTGGCCCGTGTCCTGGAAGACCGGAGGCCGTTTCGGGGAACCGAAGCGGCCTCTTTGCTTGGCGGTTGCGAACACCAAAAATGGAAATGGATCGTCGTTGACCCGGCTTTCGGGCTGCAGGTGTCGGAGGCGTTCAGACGCGACGCCTGGGGGCAATGGCGCTGTCGCGCACTCCGGCCGCGGCGGGCCCAAGGCCGCGCGCGATCAGCGATAGCTTGCGGGTGGCTGTTGCCAGAGTGTGTCACTGCAGGCCGCTGGCGGGGACGCCGTGTTGCCGTTCGACGACGCATCATCGGCAGCGGTGCGATCGCACATCAATTCATCTTCACGGGCTGGCGCCAGAGAGGGCATGCGCTCGGCAATAGAGCGTTTGGCAGCCCGGCCGCCATTTGGCACGGGCAGTTCAAGGGAGAGCGACACTGCCAGGGCCAGGGTCAATGCCAGCGCCGCCAGGATTTGCGCCCGGTGCGGCATCCTCCCGCCACTCAGTTTGCTTTCGGGGGCGTTTCGGCCTTCTCATCGCCCGGCAGGATGTAGTCCACACCTTCCCAGGGACTTTCGAAATCGAACTGCCGGAACTCCTGGGCGAGATTTACGGGTTCATACACCACCCGCTTGGTGTCATAGTCGTACCGGACCTCCTTGAAGCCCGTGACGGGGAAATCCTTGCGCAGCGGATGCCCCTCGAAGCCGTAGTCCGTCAGGATGCGGCGCAGATCGGGGTGGCCGGAGAACAGCACGCCGTACATGTCATAGGTTTCGCGTTCCAGCCAGTTGGCCGTGGGAAACACCTCGATGACACTGGGAACCGGAGCGGTCTCATTGGTCTCAAGCTTGACCCGGATGCGCTGGTTGGTCCGCACCGACAGCAAATGGTAGACGACGTCGAAACGGTGTTCGCGCCCCGGCCAATCAACCGCTGTCACGTCAATAAGAACCTCAAAGCGCAATTCGGGCGCGTCGCGCAACTTCGTCAGCACATCCACGATGCGGTCGCGGGCTACGGTCAGCGTGACCTCGTCGAATTCGCTTTTCGACGACACGATTGCAGTTCCAACGGCGCTCGACGCCAGTTCAGCCAGGTTCGTGGTCACGGGATGGATCTTCCGTGGTTCCGCGATCTCGGGTTCCGCCATGTGGTGAAGTCCGCCTGGGGTTGCCCTCAGCGCTCGATCGTCCCCGTCCGCCGGATCTTCTTCTGCAGCAGCAGGATGCCATAGACCAGGGCTTCCGCCGTGGGAGGACATCCCGGCACGTAGACATCGACCGGCACGATCCGGTCACAGCCCCGCACCACCGCATAGGAGTAATGGTAGTAGCCGCCACCGTTGGCGCACGACCCCATGGAGATGACGTAGCGCGGGCCGGGCATCTGGTCATAGACCTTGCGCAGGGCCGGCGCCATCTTGTTGGTCAGCGTGCCGGCCACGATCATGCAGTCCGACTGGCGCGGCGAGGCGCGCGGCGCAAAGCCGAAACGCTCGGTATCGTAGCGCGGCATCGACGATTGCATCATCTCGACGGCGCAGCAGGCGAGCCCGAACGTCATCCACATGAGCGAACCGGTGCGCGCCCAGTTGATCAGATCGTCGGTTGTAGTGACCAGAAAGCCCTTGTCGGCGAGCGCGTTGTTGATCTCCGTGAAGCCCCGGTCGCCGGGTTTCACCAGACCTGAGCCGGAGCCTTCACCGGGCTTGTCGAACAGCGGTGCCGGGGAGCCTGCTGGCGGTAGAATCAATCCCATTCGAGCGCTCCTCTGCGCCAGACATAGATATAGCCAAGCAGAAGCTCGGCAATGAAGATCATCATGGCCCAGAAGCCAACTTCACCGGCCGACGTGAACGACACCGCCCACGGAAACATGAATGCGGCCTCGATATCGAAAATGATGAACAGGATCGCCGTCAGGTAGAAGCGAATGTCGAACTTCATGCGGGCGTCGTCAAACGCGTTGAAACCGCATTCGTAGGCCGAAAGCTTCTCCGGGTCGGGGTCCTTGAAGGCCAGGGCGAACGGCGCGATCAGCAGGGCCAAGCCAATAACGATGCAGATGCCGAGGAACACCACGATCGGCAAATAGTCGAGCAGAAGCTGGTGCATGCCGTGTACCTGTCCGCGTTGCGCTGGTCGCCGCCTGATGCGTGCACAACGGACGGTGCGCACAGACAGCCTGTAGACTGGGTGTAACAGTTAGCCCACGTCGCCGCCACCTGCAACAGGCCGGGGGGGCCTGCCCGTAAAAAGCTTCCGGCGCCAAATGTCGCGATCGGATCGTTTGGCGTTCAGAAGGGCTTCGCCGGGGGCTCTCCCTCATTTCTGGCGTGGTCTCCAACCCTCCCCGGTGGACGCCGCCCCGCGCCGTGACGCGGTTCCTGATTACGGCACGCGCCCTAGCTGCATTTTAATCAATAACTCCGCTGTCATTACCACTTCTGCAACCTCGATCAGGGTATGCTGCCGCGCAACAACGAAAAGCTGTGAAGCGTGCGATGCATCATACTGCGCGTTGTGGCGTCTGAGCTTCCGTTTGAGGATGGCGGCATCCCAGGTTCTGCAGGGGCCAATCCCGTGCGGCCCGGGTCATCGCTTTCCGCTCATGGGCAACAAGGCCCGGCTACTAGATTTGGCAACCCGATAAAGCAACGTCCCAGCCATGCAGGTAAAAAGTCTCGTTAAATCGACGCTGCTTCTTGGCTCGACTTCGGCTGCCATTGCCGTGATCGGAATTTTTCGGGTCAAGGCCCTGGCCTTGCTGATCGGGCCGGCCGGACTGGGGTTGCTCGGGACACTGTCCAGCCTGGCCTCCTGCGGAACGACCCTGTTTGCCGTTGGAGCAGATACCAGCGGTACGCGCCGCACCGCGCTTGCCCGCAACAATCCCGTCGAGATGGCCCATCTGCGCCGCGTGCTGCTGCTGATCGCGGTCATTCACGGCACCCTGGCCATCAGCCTCTTCTGGGTGTTCGGCGGGACGCTGTCGCAACTGGCGTTCGGAACGGATGCGTATCGTGGTGAAATCGCCTCGCTCGGATTGGTCGTCACGCTATCGCTGGTTGCTGGGTTGCAGATCGCACTTCTGCAGGGGTTGGGGCGCGTTGCCACGATCGCGCGCATCGGCCTGATTGCCAGTGTCCTCAGCACGATCCTGGGGCTTTGGACTGTCTGGCAGTTCGGCTTTGTCGGCATCTTCGTGCTGCTGTTGGCCCAACCAGCGATTTCGGCGATCCTGGCATCCTGGATGACGCCGCGCCAACCGAATGTACCAACCACCGGTCTGGCGCCCCATGAGACCTCTGCCGCGCGCGAATGGCGCGGCCTGATGGTGGAAGGCGCACCATTCATGGTCAGCTACGTCGCCCTGGCGCTGATGCCACTGGCGGTTCGGACGCTTGTCATTCATTCGGAAGGGCTGGATGCCGCCGGATATTTCCATGCCGCCTGGACGATGTCCGTCATCTATGTCGGCTTCCTGCTGAAAGCCATGTCGGCAGACTATTTCCCCCGGCTTTCGGGCATGATCGAGGACAAGGAGGCCTCCACCACCCTCATCAACGACCAGATCCTGGTGGGTCTTGCCATTGGCGGCCCGGTGCTGCTGTTGATGATCGCCGGGTCGGCGTGGATCATTCCCCTGCTGTTTTCGAAAGCATTTTCCCCGGCCATCGAAGTGCTCGAGTGGCAGGCCTTCGGCCACATCATGAAAATCGCCGGCTGGCCGAGCGCCTTCCTCTCGATGGCGCGGGGGCGTTCGGTCCAATTCCTGGTCCTGGAACTGTCCTGGACGCTGGTGTTCGTGGTCCTGGTCTGGGCGGGCCTGCCCTGGCTCGGTCTCGCCTCCACCGGCATCGCCTTTGCCATCGCGTGCGCGGCATTCCTGGCCATGCAGATCGGCGTCGCCTACTGGAGCTATGGGTTTCGCCTGCGGCGCGACGCCGTGTCCTTCATGATCGCGTTCCTCGCCATGGGATCGCTCACACTGCTGGCCGCCTACCAGTCACCCGCCCTGCAGGCGGCGACGGGGGGATCGGCTGCGGTGCTACTGGGCATCGCCGGACTACGGGAAATGCTGTCCAAGACCGGCGTCGAGGGCCGGCTCGGCGCCTTTGCTGCCCGGCTGTTCGACCGGATTGGCTGGCCGCTGGCCGCACCCGCTCCGGCCACGGCGGAGTGACCGGGATGGGCCAGCGGTTTTCCGTCATCATCCCCACCTACAATCGGGCCGGCGCCTTGCCGGCCGCGATCGACAGCGTGCTCGGACAAAGCCTGGCCGCACACGAAATCATCGTGATCGACGACGGGTCCACGGACGGGACGGGCGACGTTCTCGCCGCCTATGGCGCACGGATCGTCGCCATCCGGCAACCCAATGGGGGCGTCAGCGCCGCGCGCAACACGGGTCTCGCCCGAGCCACTGGCGACATCATCACGTTTCTCGATTCCGACGACATCTGGCTCCCGCAGCGGCTGGAAATCGCCGCCCGCGCACTTTCCCAGACGGATGCCGTCGTGCATGTGGCCGATGTGCGCTTTGAAAGCGCCGACTACGAAGAAAGCTTGTTCGAGATCCGCAAATTCGCGTTTCCGGCGGACCACGCCGCCCTGGTCGTGCGGCCGCTGGAGTTCGTTCTGAGCGGGCTGTCCCTGATGTCGATTGCCGTCCGTCGCGACGCGCTGGCCGCCACCGGTGGGTTCGACCAACAGCTCGCCATGTTCGAGGACCTGGACCTGCTGGTCCGGCTGGGAGGCCAAGGCGCATGGCTGTTCCAGGGGCAGACGGTCTGCCGCGCGCGCCGGATCGCCGAGGATAGCGCCCTGTCACTCACCAGCCAGGCCCTGGCCAGCAAGCGCAAGACGGCTGCGGGCCGCGTCGCCCTGTTTTCGCGACTTGCGGCATCGGACGGCCTTTCTCCGCGGGAGCGGACGCTGGTGGCCAATCGCCTGAGCTGGTCGCACCTGGAGGATGCGGAGGCGCGTCTCGCCAGCGGTGACCGGCGAGGCGGGCTGGCCAGCCTCGGGCGTTCGGTGACGGCCCACGCGAACCCGCTCAAGGCCTTGGCCAAGGCGGCCACACTGATGACGCTGGGTGGCGGTCTCTACCGGTCGCTTGCCATGCGAAACAAGGGCTTCTACCGGGAAGCCGATGGCAGCCGGAACGGGGCCTGACAGGTCGTCCCCTGACGCTTCCCCACCCGCGCGAAAACACCCCGTCTCCACAACCCATTGCTGCAACCCGGTGCCGCCTGCACTCAAAACGCTATAGCAGGACATATGTGCACCCGCCCAAGCGCATCCGCGAACTGTGGATTGCGGGTACTAGCAAGGCAATTTCATCTTGAGCTGCAACTGCGGAGCCAGCGAATCGCATAATCTTGATGGTATGCGAGTGACGCCCCAATTCCTGGATGAGATCCGCGCCCGGTTGCCGGTCAGCCAAGTGGTCGGCCGCAAGGTTGCGCTCAAGAAGGCCGGGCGCGAGTGGCGTGGGCTCTCCCCCTTCAAGACGGAAAAGACGCCCTCCTTCTTCGTCAACGACCAGAAGGGCTTCTACCACTGTTTTGCGACCGGCTCGCACGGTGACATCTTCAAGTTCGTGATGGAGACCGAGGGACTGGGCTTCATGGAGGCGGTGGAGCGGTTGGCGGGCGAGGCCGGGTTGCAGACGCCCGCCGCACGACCTCAAACGCGCTCCGAGCGTCAGCAGGCAGACCAGACCACACGCCTGATGGCGTTGATGGAAGCGGCAACCAAATTCTTCGAGGCGCAACTGCGCGGGGGGGCCGGTGAAACCGCACGCCGCTATATCGCCAGGCGCGGCCTCGCACGGGATACCGTCCAGTCGTTCCGCATCGGTTATTCACCCAATGGCCGCCACATCCTGAAGGATGAACTGGCGCGCCAGGGGTTTTCGGTCGCGGACATGGCCTTGTCGGGCATGTTGATCGCGGGCGACGACATCCCGAACCCCTATGACCGTTTCCGCCACCGTCTGATGTTTCCGATCACCGATGCCAAGGGCCGGACCATCGCGTTTGGCGGCCGGGCACTGGAAGCCGACGTTCCCGCGAAATACCTGAACTCGCCGGAAACACCCCTGTTCCACAAGGGTGCGGTGCTCTTCAACGCGGCCCAGGCCCGCCAGCGCGCCTTCGAGCGGGACCGGATCATTGCTGTCGAAGGTTATATGGATGTCATCGCCCTGACCGAGGCGGGCTTCGGCGAAACCGTTGCGCCACTCGGGACCGCCCTCACCGAGCAGCAGGTCCAGCTTCTGTGGCGCATGGCGCCCGATCCCATCCTCTGTTTCGACGGTGACAGTGCTGGCCGAAAGGCTGCCTACCGGGCGGTCGAGACCATCCTTCCGCATCTGGTGCCCGGCCGCAGCGCCCGCTTTGCCTTCCTGCCGGATGGGCTTGACCCGGATGATCTTGTCCGCGCCCGAGGCCCCAAAGCGTTCGAGACTGTGTTGTCAGCGCAAACGCGCCCGTTGTTCGACGTGCTGAGGGAAAAGGAATAGCTTGCCGACAGCGGCAGCCTGACACCGGACGAGAGGGCGGCCCTCGAGGTCCGTCTCAAGTCCCTGGTTGGCCGAATCAGCGATGCAACCGTCCGCCAGCAGTACGAACAGGAGCTTCGGCAGACGCTCTGGGAGCGCAGTCGCCGGCAGATCCGGGCGGTTACCGGAGCCGGTGGACAACGGACCGCGCGGGCGCAGGGCCGACGCCGCGACAACGCCCAGCTCGACTGGCGCGTGCGTGAGCGCGCCCGGCTCGGGATGCAGGCGAACCGCCGCCCCGGCCATCAGGCCCAGGCGCCCCAGGCCAGCAACGAGTTGGTCTCACACGTGGAAGCGGCGCCGATCCGGGAAGCCCTGTTGATCCGCACACTGCTCAACCACCCCTGGCTCATTGCCGAGGAGGCGGAGGAGATCGCCAAGCTCAATTTCATCGAACCGGGCCTCGATCGCCTAAAAAATGCGCTTCTTGGCGCTGCGATGGATGAAAAACTACTTGACACGCACGCACTCTCTACCCATCTCACCCAGCAAGGCTTGGATCCGGTGCTCGCCCTCGTCCAGCGTGCGATCACGCATAAAGGCGACAAGTTCGCCGAACCAGAGGCAGACCGGTCCGCCGTCGAGTTGGGTTGGCAACACGCTTTGGCACTTCACCGTAAGGCTGAATGGCGGCGTGAATTAGCCAAGGCAGAGCAGATCTGGCGGGAAGAGGCAAGTGAAGATGCCTTCGACCGAATTTGCGAGATTCAGTCTCTGCTGCAGAGATCGGACGGTCTGGAGCCTGGTCACCCCGGCAGTGGAGATTGAGCGTGGCGTGAAGCTCGGCATGTCGGCCATCGTTTGGCCAGTGTCCTTCGAGTGGATGTAGCCGCGATCGTTT
>JBKDZY010000194.1:0-5689 GCA_047971765.1 Hyphomicrobiaceae bacterium
ATGGTGCCCTATGCGGACCTGATCCTGCCCGATACGACCTACCTCGAACGCTACGACTGCATCTCGCTGCTGGACCGGCCGATCTCGGACGCCGATGGTCCCGCCGATGCGATCCGCCATCCGGTGGTGAAGCCGGACCGCGATGTGCGCCCGTTCCAGGATGTGCTTCTCGAACTGGGCTGGCGTCTCGCGCTGCCGGCCCTGACCAGGCCCGATGGATCGCGCAAATTCCCGGGCGGATACGCCGACTAGATCGTCAACCACGAGCGGGGGCCGGGCGTCGGTCCGCTGGCAGGCTGGCGAGGCAAGGATGGCGAAAGCTTCGGGAAAGGCGAGCCCAACCCCAACCAGCTCGAACGCTATATTGCCAACGGCGGCTTCTTCCATTTCGAGTTGCCCGCCGACCAGCGCTACATGAAGTTCACCAACCGGGGCTACATGGAGTGGGCCCACGGCAAGGGCTTCCTGGAGAGCATGGACCGGCTGGTGATGCAGCTCTACTGCGAGCCGCTGCAGAGATTTCGGCTTGCCGGGCAGGGCCATGGCGACGTGAAGGTGCCGGAAACCCACCGCGACCGCATTTCCACCTATTTCGACCCGCTGCCGTTCTGGTACGAGCCGTTCGAAGGGCAGCGGGTCGATCTCGAGACGTTTCCATTGCATGCGGTGACCCAGCGGCCGATGCACATGTACCACTCGTGGGGATCACAGAACGCGTGGCTGCGCCAGATCACGGCTGCCAACCGGCTGTTCGTTTCGCGGTCACTTGGTGAAAAGATCGGTCTCGAGGATGACGACTGGGTCTGGGTGTCGAGCCACCAGGGCCGGGTCCGCTGCCAGATCAAGCTGATGGAAGGCGTCAATCCGGACACCGTGTGGACATGGAATGCCATCGGCAAGCGGTCGGGCACCTGGAACCTCGACCGTGACGCGCCGGAAGCCACGCGCGGGTTCCTGCTCAATCACCTGATCAGCGAACTTCTGCCCGAGCGCGATGGCGGCTATCGCTTCGCCAACATCGATCCGGTGACAGGCCAGGCCGCCTGGTACGATCTGCGCGTCAGAATCGAGAAGGCCGCCCACGAACCACATGAGACATCACCGCGCTTCGAGCCGCTGATACCGCCGCGCACGCGCCGGGGAGCCCGTACATGACCGCACTGCCA
This sequence comes from Hyphomicrobiaceae bacterium, assembly GCA_047971765.1. GTDB lineage: Bacteria > Pseudomonadota > Alphaproteobacteria > Rhizobiales > Hyphomicrobiaceae. The sequence goes on from JBKDZY010000194.1 coordinate 1,167, forward strand.
CAAACGACGGGCAAGAAGCTCGGCCTCGTCATCGACCTGGATACCTGCGTCGGCTGTCACGCCTGCGCGACAAGCTGCAAGGAATGGAATGTGGGCGGCTACCCCGCGCCACTGAGCGACGAGGAGCCATACGGCGCCGATCCGCATGGCACCTGGCTCAACCGGGTGCACAGCTACGAGGTGGGGTCGGGGGCGCAAAGCCGGACGGTGAATTTCCCGCGCTCGTGCCTGCATTGCGAGACACCGGCCTGTGTCACTGTCTGTCCGACGGGGGCCTCCTACAAGCGCGCGGAAGACGGCATTGTGCTTGTCAATCCGGACACCTGCATCGGCTGCAAGCTGTGCTCTTGGGCCTGCCCCTACGGTGCCCGCGAGTTCGACTACAGTGATGGCGTGATGAAGAAGTGCACGCTATGCATCGACCGCATCTATAACGAGACATTGCCGGAGGACGAGCGCAAGCCCGCCTGTGTCCGTGCCTGCCCGACGGGTGCGCGCCATTTCGGCGATCTTGGCGACGAGCACAGCGCGGTGTCGCAGCTTGTTGCCGCGCGTGGCGGGTTCGACCTGCTGCCGGAGCTCGACTACAAACCCACCAACAAGTATCTGCCGCCGCGTCCGCGCCAGGTCGAGGCTTCGACGGCACCGAAAGCGTCAGGCGAGCGCATCCCGGCCCCGGACGGGTCGGCCGCCGAGCGTCTGTTCGCCTGGGTCGACAAGGTGCTCTCCGCATGACCCGGTTCGCCCTTCCAACAACGCAACGTCAACGTTCGGATCAGGCCTCATGAATCCCGCGTATTCCGTCATCCTCTTCACGACAGCCTCCGGCGCCGGCTACGGCCTTCTCGTCTGGCTTGCCATCGGCGTTGTCACCGGCGGGATTTCACCGTTCGACATGCTCGGCCTCGGCGGCCTGGTTCTCGCGTTGGCGCTAATCACTGTCGGCCTGCTGACATCCACGGCCCATCTCGGGCGGCCCGAGCGCGCGTGGCGCGCCATGAGCCAATGGCAGACATCGTGGCTCTCGCGGGAGGCCGTGCTGGCATTGGCAACCTACATCCCTGCCGGCCTGTGGCTGCTGCTGGCGATCTCCGGTGTCACGGGGGCCTGGCTGTTGATTGCCGTGCTGGCGACCGCCACTGCCGCCGGCGCCATCGTCACCGTCTGGTCGACCGGCATGATCTATCAATCGCTGCCCACCATCCGCGCGTGGTCTCTGCCGCTGGTCGCCCCGATCTATCTGCTGCTCGGTCTGGCGAGCGGGGCCGCGCTGATGACATTGCTGATCAAGTTCTATGCCGGCGGTGGGCACCGGACTGCCTTCATCGCGGCCGTACTCCTGCTCGCCTGCGCCGTGGTCAAATGGATCTACTGGCGCAGGATCGACACCATGCCCAGAACCTGGACCGCGGGTTCGGCGACGGGCCTGGGCAGTCTCGGTGCCGTGCATCCGCTGGAACTGCCGCATACCCAGGCCAACTTCGTCATGCGGGAGATGGGCTACACGGTTGCCCGGCGTCATGCCGACAAGCTCCGGATGCTTACCCTTGCGGTGGGGCTTGTCGCGCCCGCGATCCTGCTGCTGCTCGCCGGGATGGGCGCAGGCATCATCACGACGCTGCTGGCCATTGTCGCGGTTGCGGGGGTCGGCTTCGGTGTGCTGACGGAGCGCTGGCTGTTCTTCGCCGAGGCGCAGCATGTTGTCAGTCTCTACTATGGTGCGGAACGGGCCTGAGCTCGCGGGCATTCGCGGTATCTGCGGCACGCACGGCGTGCGTGTGCGGCAGGGTGTGTGTCCCCAACGCGAGCTGCATGTCCACCTGTATGGCGGACTTACCTGCACGGCGGAGCAGCGCCCGTGCCGGGTTGTTATGCGCGCGAAGGGAGCTACGCAACCCCGCTTGCGCCGAAGCCAGTCAAACCTGACCTCAAAAGCCCCCCTCGCACACCTCAAAGCTAGTCATCGGCACACACTTGAACAATGGCTAACCTCGTTTTCCACGCATTCTCGTCCGGCCATGTTGTAGTTCAACATCTGCTGGCGGTAAATTTCCTTGACATTTGCACAAATCATCAGAAGTCAAATGAAATCGACCCCCTCAGTTCTTGAGATTTTTTGACGGGCCCGGCCTGCTCATTCGCCATCTGCGTGCAGACCAGGAGTGGTTCACCCGCGTCATCAGTCACTGGAACGAATTTCTGCGCCAGGGCTTGAGGGCATGATCCGGTCTTCGCCTACCTGTCGGGCAATCGCGGTTATCTCTGTGCGCTGGAGACCGATGTCGCGCAATGTGCGGTCGCTCAGCGCACCGAGGGCGCGTTCCGTCATCCGTCTCCTGTGCCATCTGCGCAGGGTCGAGCGGTAACGCAATACGAACGCGCGAATGCCGAGGCCGCGCGCCTCTCCATAAGGGACGTCAGTCAACGCCAGATTGATTTCCTGCATGTCGCTCTCCATTCTCCCAACTGTCCCGGCACGACTCTCGCTGGCGGGCATGGGGAGGACTATGCGGGAGGCCGGCTGACACCGTTGTGTCAGCAGGTTGGGGCAGGCCTGGTGGTACTCCTGACACCATGATGTCAGGAGTAATGGTCTACCTAACGCGCACACCCGATCGAGAGCCGAAACCGATGCGCCGTGCCGACAGACTATTCGAGATCATCCAGCTGCTCCGACGGCGTCCAACCGTCAGGGCGCGAGAGCTGGCGGAAGCCCTGGAGGTCTCAGAGCGCACGATCTATCGCGACATTGCAGACCTGATGGCCAGCGGTGTTTCAATTGAAGGCGAAGCCGGTATCGGATACGTACTCAAGGCTGGCTTCGACCTGCCGCCGCTGATGTTCAAGGAGCAGGAGCTGGAGGCTCTCGTTCTTGGCGCGCGCATGGTGGAGGCGTGGGCGGATAGCGAACTGGCGACGGCGGCGACCGACGCCATCGCCAAGATCGAAGCCGTCATTCCCGAGGCGCTGAAGGCCTACATGGCCAACACCGCGTTGTTGGCTCCGGCCTCCACCCATGGGGTCGAGACCTCCACGGTCGGGGTGGCGGCTGTGGCGCACGACCTCAAGGAATTGCGGCATGCCATTCGCAATCGACAGAAGATCCGCTTCCGGTACACCGACGTTCTCGGCCAGCCCAGCGAACGCACGGTTCGCCCGCTGTCGCTCGCCTTTTTCGGTCCAGTCTGGATCCTGGCCGCCTGGTGTGAACTGCGCGACAACTTCCGCACGTTTCGCGTCGACCGCATCGAGGAACTGCAGGAGCTGGAAGAGCGCTTCAGGAACGAAAACGGTAAGACGCTGCATGACTTTCTCAAGCGACCACAGACCTGGAGTCGCGGCGCGCTGACCGGAACGGGCGACTGACCGAACCAATAGATGTCTGGTCCCGGCATTCCGGATTGAAAGACAGCGTCCGTGAACGATCCGACCGTTGCACGCCCTCCGACAGCGAATGTGGCGGCGGCTTGACGGTGGCGCGTCAATCGCGGCGGAAGCGACACGCGAGGGCCCAACTGACGACAAGCTGGTCTTCTACTCATTGCCGACAAGACGGCAGCACGGCATGGCGCCCTGCTGCACCGCTGCGAGCCTGAGGCCCACATTGCGGATGCCGCAAGGGCGCAGGCCATTTCACCAGTCGCGGCGGGACAGTGGCGAGGGGTCGAGTTCAAATGGCTTTCACCCAACAGACGTTCACAGGTGATGGGGAAAGGCGCAGGGAGCAGCACTCGCCCTGGCACGATGAAGCGGCTTTGCCGGCAAAACCCAAGCGTGACTGGAAGCGTACAGTCCTGGTAGCCGGCCTGGGGCTGCTGTCGTGGGTCGCCACCTATATCGGGCTGCTGGAACTGATTGAAGCCAACATGGGCGACCTGCCGCTGATCCACAAAATGATCATCGGTTTTTCGGTTGCCATGCTGATGGTGATGGTGGTCTGGCTGCTCGACCAGATCTTTTCCGACATCGGATGGACAACGCGGCTGATCTACATCGGCGGCTATGTCTTCCTGACCATGATCTCGGTCGGTTTCGGGTTCGGGTTCTATTGGAAGGTCCTCGAGAGTCGCGGCGAGGCTTCGCGCTCGGCCGAGGCCGCGGTCGCCCAGGTGCAGAACGGCCTGCACGGCGCGGTCACCCGCCTCGAGCAACTGCAGTCGACGCTGGACGGCCTCACGGCGCTCTCCTCGGAGAAGGCCGAACTCGAACGCAGCAAAGGCACATCGTGCCCGAATTCGCGTCCCGGTGACGGGCCGCGCCGTCAACTGCGCGACAATGATGCGGCGCGGTTCAAGTTCGCATCGGACTTCGTGAAGGGACGTATCGGCGGTTTCAAATCCGAGCTTGGGCGGCTCAACGGCGATATCCGCAGGGTGGAGACGAGCGACCCGTCAACCTTCAACGCGGCAACCGGCACACGCAACGCCTTCATGCGCTCCCTCAACCAGCGGCTCGACATGACCGTCACCGGCTTCAACGCCTTCCGGACAGACCCGCAGCTGCGCCAGATCCGCTCGGATCTC
>JBKDZY010000195.1:0-8071 GCA_047971765.1 Hyphomicrobiaceae bacterium
CGGCGCCGTCATCCGCTGGGGTCTTGGGGCAGAGAGCCTGGCCTGGCTGATCGTGTTCGTGCTGTTGCCGCTGGTGTGCGTCTACTATCCGCTGTCGACACTGCCAGAGTGGCTACAACCCATCGCGCTCATGCTGCCGCCGACGCATGTCTTCGAGGGATTGCGCGCGCTGGTGCTCGAAGGCCGCTTCGAGGGCGTCACTATGGCATTGGCATTCGGGCTCAATATCATTTATCTCGGACTTGGCTTCTGGGTCTTCCGACATCTGCTCGAGGTGGCCCGGACGGCGGGTTCACTGGTCCAGATGGGCGAGTGAACGGTTGCGATCGACGGTCCCCTGGTGGCATCGTCGACGCGAAGCGGCGGCCTCGACCTCCAGGCTCGACTGGTGGCCAGGTGGCGCCCCAACTGTACTGCAGGAGGCCCGATGCGCTATCGTCTTCCCTTGATTGGCGGGCTTGCATTCGTCGTGGGCGTGTTGATCGCGCTCGTTTTCTTCCCCAAGGTCTGGCAAGGCCATGTCCCCTCGTCCTTGAGCGTCGGGCAGGCGCTGATCGGCGGTCCCTTCACGCTCGTCAACCAGGACGGCAAGACGGTGACCGACAAGACCTATCGCGGCAAGTATATGCTGGTGGAGTTTGGATATACTTTCTGCCCGGATGTGTGCCCTACGGGACTACAGGTCATTTCGGCGGCGCTCGACGAGATCGGTCCGAAAGCCGACAAGGTCGTGCCGTTGTTCATCTCGGTCGATACCGAGCGGGATACGCCCAAGCAGCTCAAGCAGTACGTGGGGAGCTTCAATCCCCGCCTGCAGGGCTTGACCGGTACGCCCGAGGAGATTGCCGCAGCGGCCAAGGCCTATCGCGTCTACTACAAAAAGGTGGAAGACCCGAAATCGACCGCCGGGTACACCTACGATCATTCGGCACTCATCTACCTCATGGGTCCGGATGGCAAGTATGTCACCCACTTTCCGTACTCGACCAACCCGGACAAGATGGCGGCGCGGTTGAAGGAGATCCTGTAGGCGGCCGATTGGCTCTGGGCGCCTGCCGAACGTGTTGTTTTGCTTGACATAGCGGCAGTCTCGCCATAACCGGTAGGATTGATCGTGGTGATTTGGCCGGCCGGCTTGCAGCCACGTTAAACAACTCGCTAAAAAGGCCGCGAGCGCGACCCGGTTGACGGTCCGTCACGGCCAAGATTGGCAGGCGGTCCAACCGGGTTTTTCTTTGGCCGTACACTGCTGGTGTCGCGGTACTTGGAGGCGCTGATGACAGAGCGATCGCAGGACGACACGACCTACGCCGATGATGATGCCGGCGATGTCGTGATCGAACGCGGGCTGGACCGCCCACTGGCCCGCTCGAGCGAAATCGATACGCCTTCCAGTCTCGTGGTCCGTTTCGAAGAAAAGGGGCTGGAGCTCGACTGTGGCCAGGTCCTCGTCCCGTTCCAGGTCGCCTATACGACCTGTGGCACGCTCAACAAGGACAAGTCGAACGCGATCCTCGTGTGCCACGCGCTCACCGGCGACCAGTATGTGGCGAGCAACAACCCGATCACCGGCCGGCCCGGCTGGTGGGAAGTGATGATCGGGCCGGGCAAGCCGATCGATACGGACCGCTTCTTCGTCATCTGCACCAACATCCTGGGTGGATGCCTCGGTTCGACCGGACCAGCCTCGATCAATCCGGCAACGGGCAAGACCTATGGTCTCGACTTTCCTGTCATCACCATCGGCGACATGGTCAAGGCGCAAGCGCGGCTGCTGGATCATCTCGGCATCGACCAGCTTTTCTCGGTCATCGGGGGGTCGATGGGCGGTATGCAGGTGCTGGAGTGGGCGGCACGCTTCAAGGATCGTGTCTACAGCGCCATTCCGATCGCGACTGCGGCTTGGCATTCCTCGCAGAACATTGCGTTTCATGAGGTCGGGCGGCAGGCGGTGATGGCCGATCCGGACTGGTCCGGCGGGCGTTATGTCGAAGAGGGAAAGGTTCCGCGGCGCGGCCTGGGTGTTGCCCGGATGGCGGCGCACATCACGTACCTTTCCGAGGAGGCGCTGGACCGCAAATTCGGGCGCAACCTGCAGGGGCGTGGGGCGAAGACGTTCTCGTTCAGCGCGGATTTCCAGGTCGAAAGCTATCTGCGGCACCAGGGATCGACCTTCGTCGACCGCTTCGACGCCAACAGCTACCTCTATATCACGCGGGCGATGGACTACTTCGATCTGGCGGAGGATCATGGCGGCAAGCTCGCCAGTGCTTTCCAGGGAACGAAGACGCGGTTCTGCGTGGTGTCGTTCACGTCCGACTGGCTCTATCCGACACGGGAAAGCCGCGAGATCGTGCAGGCGCTGAATGCGGTGGCGGCGAACGTCTCGTTTGTCGAGGTCGACAGCGACAAGGGACACGATGCCTTCCTGCTGCACGAGCCGGAGCTGTTCGCTACGGTCAGCGGATTTCTTGGAGCTGCAGCGCGCAGGCGCGGACTCGTCGCGGCCTGATTCCAATGGAGACCTACTCATGCTTGCGACCGACAAGCCGGTAACGCCTGGAGTGGCGCGGAGCAAACATCGGGTCGATCATCTGCTGATTGCCGATATGGTGTCGCGGGGCGCCCGCGTCCTGGATGTCGGCTGCGGCGATGGTGCCCTGTTGCAGCTTCTGACCGAAACGAAGAACGTCGACGCCCGTGGCATCGAGGTCTCGCGGGAGAAGGTCAACGCCTGCGTGGCGCGGGGGCTTTCCGTGATCCAGGGCGATGCCGACAGCGATCTCGACAACTACCCGGATGCGGCCTTCGATTTCGCCATCCTGTCGCTGACCATCCAGGCGACGCGGCATCCCAAGCCGGTGCTGGAAAATCTGCTCAGGATCGGGCGGCACGCCATCGTGTCGTTTCCGAATTTCGGCCACTGGTCGATCCGGACCCAGTTGCTGCTTGGCGGGCGGATGCCGACAACGGTCAACCTGCCGGAGTCCTGGTATGACAGTCCCGATGGGCATCTGTGCACGATCCGGGATTTTGTCGATCTATGCCAGGATGTGAATGCCAGGGTCGAGACCAAGGTTGCCTTCAACGCATCGGGAAGCCAGCTCGGGACATGGCTGCCGCTGACGATGCATAATCTTCTGGGTGAGAAGGCGGTATTCCTGCTGACGCGCGGTGCATAAGTGGCGGGCCGCAGGTGCGCCTGAGCGTTTCCAACCCAACCTGAAACGCCATAGGCGTGCGAAGATTGCGGGACACATTGACGTCGGATGACTTTTCGATAGGGGCAGGACGAATGCAGGTTGTGATGTGCGAGGCCTATGGCGGGCCGGAGACGCTGGTGGTGAAGGAGGTGGCATCGCCGAGCCCGAAGGCAGGCGAGGTCAAGGTGCGCCTGAGGGCGCGCGGGGTGAGCTATACCGATGTGCTGCGGATCGCCGGGCAGTACCATGTGAAGACAGCCCCGCCCTTCATTCCCGGTGGCGAGGCGGCTGGTGAAATCATCGAGCTGGGCGCGGATGTTGCCGGACTTGCGGTCGGCGACCGCCTGTTGTGCTCGGGCGGCTTTGCGGAAGAGACGGTGCAGCCGGCCGACAGCGTGGTGAAACTGCCATCACATGTGCCCTTCGAAGCTGCTGCCGCGTTCCGCTCCAACTACATGACGGCCTACTATGCGCTGCAGCGCGGCCGGTTGCAGCCGGGTGAGACACTGCTGGTGCATGGGGCTGCGGGGGGCGTCGGGCTTGCAACGGTGGATGTCGGCAAGCTGCTCGGTGCGCGGGTGATTGCGACGGCGCGCAGTGCGGAGCGGCTCGAGGTCTGCAAGGCACTCGGTGCGGACGAGGTCATCGACTACAGCAACGGTTTCCGTGACGAGGTGCTGGCGCTCACGGATGGCAAGGGCGCGGACGTCATATTTGATCCGGTTGGCGCGGATGTCTTCGACCAGTCGATGCGCTGTGTGGCGCCATTCGGCAGGATCCTGATTGTCGGCTTCACAGGAGGGCGGCCGGGGCTTGCCAAGACCAACCATCTGCTGGTGAAGGATGCCGAAGTGATCGGCTTCACGATCGGTGGCCTTGTGAAGCATGATCCGGCCTGGGCAGACCGCAACCTGCAGACGCTGGTCCGGTGGCTCGGCGCGGGGCGGATCAAGCCCTACCACTCGCATGCCCTGCCCCTGGCCCAGGCTGCCGATGCGCTCAAGTTGATCGTGGACCGTGCAGTGATTGGCAAGGCGCTGCTGGTCGGCTGACCGGCGCAGTCAATCGGGCCGCAAGCAGGATGTTGCGACCGGATAGACGCCGTCATCGCCAAGCAGCAGAACGCGCAACCGCTCGGCTGCAAGGACGGTCTCGAAGGCTGCGTCCAGCACATTCAGGCCGCCGGTGAAGGCGCCGAAGGCGGGCAGGACGAGGCGTCGGGAATCGGTTGCAAAGCACCGGCGGCGTAGGCTGCCTGCGCGAAGTTCGGCCCGGGCGACGGGGTGGAAATGCCCGACGATTTCGCTGCTGTCAGCGTGAGGGCCGGGTTCGTGGCAGAATGTCATGCGGCCACGAACGACGGTGCTGGCGGCCGTGCCGCCAAGGCTTGCCGGAATGGCGGGATCGTGGTTGCCGGCAATCCAGATCCACTCGCGGCCGCGCTGGAGATCGGCGATGGTGCTGCGCGAACCGGTCTGCAATCGCTGTTCGGCGGCCATGTCATGGAAACTGTCGCCAAGCGCAATGACGGTGCGTGGCGCATACCGCTCGATTATGGTGGCAAGCCGGGCTAGGGTTTCGCGGGTGTCGTAGGGCGGCAGCATGAGGCCGCGCATGGCGTGTGCGGATCCTTTTTCCAGATGCAGGTCCGACACGATGAGCGTGCGCTCGCCGGGCCACCACAAGGCACCGCTGGCGTCGGCCAGGAACTCCGTCCCGGCCAGTGAAACCGGCTGCCGGGTGAAGTCTGACGATCCGCGCGTTCTGGCCGGCACTGCCGTCATCGGTGTCCCCCGCTATCTCCGTCAGGTCACGTCACCTGTAGTCGTTGCTTCCTGGAGGAGTGCTTCGGCCGCCTCGCGCAGCAAGGTCTCGCGGGCGTCGCCGCCGACGGCCTCCCGGCCCATCTCCAGCATGAGCGGTACGGCCAGAGGCGATACCTGCTCCAGGGCACTATGCCTGATCCTGCCCTTGATGCGGGACAGAAATGCGCCCAGGCGGCGGATATCCAGGAGGCCGGTTGCCGCATCGTTGTAGGCAGCCTCGAGCAGAATGTGATGCGGATCGTGGCGGCGGAGCACATCATAGATCAGGCTCGACGAGATGGTCAGTTGGCGCCCCGATTTCTCCTTGCCCGGATGGCGCCGTTCGACGAGACCGGCAATCATCGCGCAATGTCGGAAGGTGCGGCGCATGAGGCTGGTCTCGGCAAGCCAACTGTCGAGATCGTCGCCCAGCATGTCCTCCTCGAACAGGCGGTCGAGATCGAGTTCGGCGGATGCGATCATGGCCGAGACATCGCGCAGGCACCAGATGGCCATGGCATAGTCGTTGGCGAGGAATCCCAGGGGACCGGCACCCAGGCGCGACAGGCGGCGGGTGAGCAGCATCCCGAGGGTCTGATGCGCGAGCCGGCCCTCGAATGGATAGATGGCCAGGTGAAAGCGGTTGCCCTGGGGGAATGTCTCGACCAGCACCTCGTCGCGGCTCGGCAGCACGGAATGCTGCCGCTGGAGATCGAGCCATTGGGCGACGGGGCTCGGCAGGTTCCGCCATCGTTTCGGATCGGCCAGCATTTCGCGCACGCGCACAGCCAGGTGTGTCGACAGGGGAAAGCGGCCTCCCGGGTAGCTCGGCACGACCGGATCAGTGGCGGACGCGGGGGTGACGATCACCTCGTTCTCGCGGATGCCTTCCAGGCGGACGGTTTCGCCTCCGAGCACGAAGGCGTCGCCGGGCGTGAGCTCGGCGGCGAACCATTCGTCGATCTCGCCCAGGATGCGTCCCCCGTGCGTTGATCTCGGGCGGCCGCCCCGAGCCCTGGCTGCCACGCGCCGGACCTTCAGCATGGGGCTCTCGACGATGGTGCCGATATTGAGCCGGTACTGCTGTGCGATGCGGGGATGGGAGATGCGCAGCCGGCCGTCTTCCGTCGGGCGCAGGCGTGCAAAGCGGTCGTAGGCACGCAAGGCATAGCCACCGGTGGCAACGAGATCGACGACCCTGTCGAATGTGGCCCTGCCGAGGGTGGCATAGGGCAAGGCGGTGGTGGTTTCCCGGAAGAGGGCTTCAGGGTCGAACGGAGCGGAGCAGGCGGTGCCAAGAATATGCTGCGCCAGCACATCGAGGCCGCCCTGGCGCTCGACAATGGCGTCCTGGTCGCCAACTTCGGCGGCTTCCAGAGCGGCTCGACATTCGAGAACCTCGAAACGGTTGGCGGGGACGAGAATGGCGCGTGACGGTTCATCGAGGCGGTGGTTGGCGCGACCAATGCGCTGGATGAGGCGGCTCGCGCCCTTCGGGGCACCGATGTGGATCACGAGATCGACGTCCCCCCAGTCGAGGCCGAGATCAAGGGTCGAGGTGGCGACAACCGCCCTGAGCCTGCCGGCGGCCATGGCGGTTTCCACCTTTCGGCGCTGGGCGACATCGAGTGATCCATGGTGAAGGGCTATCGGAAGGGCATCATCGTTGGCGCGCCACAACTCGTGGAACATCAATTCGGCCTGGAGGCGCGTGTTCACGAAAATAATGGTCAGGCGATGTCCGGCAACCGCCGCGAGGACCTCGCTCACGGCATAGCGTGCCGAGTGACTGGCCCAGGGCAGCGGCTCGCTGGTCTCGAGAATGCTGATGCCGGGCCTGGCGCCGCCCGTCACCTCCACGACATCGGCGAGATGGGTGACGGTTGCCGGCGTGTGTTGGGCTGTCAACCACGCTCTCAACTCGGAGGGGCGGGCGACGGTGGCCGAGAGCCCGGTGAGGACTAGATGCGGGGCGAGGGTGCGGAGACGTGCAAGATCGAGGGCCAGCAGGTCGCCACGCTTCGAGGGGACCATGGCGTGCAGTTCGTCCAGGATGACGGTTTCGAGATCGCCGAAGATGTACGGCGCATCCGGGCCCGACAGCATCAGGGCGATCTGTTCGGGTGTGGTCAGGAGGATCTGTGGCGGGCGAACCCGCTGGCGGGCGCGCTTCGACTGGGGCGTATCGCCGGTACGGGTCTCGATGGTGAGCGGCAGGCCCATCTCGGCGACGGGCTCGGTGAGGTTGCGGGCGATATCGACTGCAAGCGCCTTCAGGGGAGAAATGTAGAGCGTGCGCAGGCCGGAGGCTCTGGCCTTCCCGGCAAGTGGTGGCGGGCGGGCGGCCGCGGCAAGGCTCGGCAGGAAGCCCGCGAGCGTCTTGCCGGCACCGGTCGGGGCGATCAGCAACGTCGACCGGCGTTTCCCAGCCTGTTCGAGCAGGGCGAGCTGGTGGGCGCGTGGCTGCCAGCCCCGTTCGGCAAACCAGGCGGCGACCGGTTGGGGAAGGAGGCCACGTTCTCCTGCTGGCGACCTGGTGCGGCGGGTGGTGCTGCGGGGGGCTGTGGGCCTGGCGAGCCGTGCGCCCTTCCGGTTCCCCGGCCGGGCTGATGCCTGTTTCACTGTCCTTTTCGCCATGCGCCCCATCTTTTACCGTGGTCAGCCATATATCGCCTCGCTGCAGCAAACATGCTATCCCGGTCCGCCCGGATTGCCGAGCGCCAGCGGTGCTGGTGGCGGTTGGTCCGGGGGCTGGCCGTTCGCGTGCCATGCCAACCACCTTTTGCAGGGAAGCCTGCCATGCAATTTTCAAAGGGAGCCAGCGCACGATGAATGGAGGCGGGTTCTTCGGTGGCAATCCGATCGGGGTCATTCTGCGGCTCATTGTGCTGTCGATCATCGTCGGCGTCGTCATGTCGGCGCTCGGCATCTATCCTGCGGACATCATCTACCACCTGCGCTATCTCATCGACCGGTTGTCTCACCTGAGCTTCGGATTTTTCGAGAACGCGTTCGGCTATTTCATGATCGGCGCGGTGGTTGTTATTCCAATCTGGATCATTG
>JBKDZY010000196.1:0-2346 GCA_047971765.1 Hyphomicrobiaceae bacterium
CAGGCGCGTGAGGTTCTCGGCACCTATCGGGCGGCGGGCTTCCAGTTGATCGACAAGCGCGTGATTGCGGGCTGGACGACGTTGCTCATCCGTCGCGTCCCGGGCCGCCGGTAACGCATCAGCGGGCACAACGGAAAGGCGGCCGGAATACAGATTCCGACCGCCCCAATTCAGTCTGTCTTCGCTTGCCGACACGGCCACGACCGTTCAGGCCGGCCGTCGTTCAGCAGGCGCCGTACGCTTCAGGCCCAGAAATCCAACGGCATGATGCCACGTTCACGCACATAGCGCACCTGATCCTCCCGCAGACCGATGTCGGCGAGCTGCTCGTTGGACATGCTGCGGAACGTTGCGCGAACACGGGCCGCACCCTGACGCTCACGGGCTTCCATGAATTTCTGCCAGAAGCTCTTGCGCGGCGCGCGATCCGGCCTGACCAGTGTCTTTGCGATAGCGTAGTCGAATGTTGTTGTCGTGCTCATGATCGCCTCAACTCTTTCAGCTTGAGGTTTGTGTCCCTGTTTTCGGGACCCGGACGGCGAGGCAGTTCAATCCATCCTTCGCCGTTGAACAGAAGATATGACGACTCGACCGGCCCTACCAGATTTCATGCGGCATCGCAGCAATGCACTCAACGCATGGCTTTTCATGAATTAAATCCGGCCATTACATGAAATTTGAACATTTTGCGCCGCACAATTTTTAAGCATGTTGTCGCCTGTTTCAGCCATCGCTAAAACACCAGGGATGTACCAGGATTTTTCAGCAGCGGCCGATCCGACCGAAGGTGCCAAGCGAACGCGGGCGCTCATGGCGGAGCTGAAACGGTCGGACCTCGGCGCCTTTCTGGTTCCTCGCGCCGACGAGCACATGGGCGAGTATGTTCCGGCGTGTGCAGAGCGGCTCAAATGGCTCACGGCGTTCAGCGGCTCGGCAGGCATGGCGGCGGTTACGCAGCGCAAGGCTGCGCTCTTCGTCGATGGGCGCTACACCCTGCAAGCCGCGCAGCAGGCTGACACCAGACTGTTTGACATCCACGAAATCCCGGGTGCCTCCGCCGCCGACTGGCTCGCATCCGTTCTCCCGTCTGGCAGCGCCATCGGCTTCGACCCCTGGCTGCACACCACCGGCTGGGTCAATGCCACAACCGCCATGCTCGCCCGGCACGGCTTGTCGTTGAAGCCCGTTGCCAGCAATCCGATCGACAAGTTGTGGGGCAAGGACAGGCCGGCACCGCCGCTGGGACCGGTCACCATCCAACCGCTGGAATGGGCAGGTGAAAGTGCCGAGACCAAGATCCAGAACCTGCAGAAGACGTTGAAGGCCGAAAAGCAGGACGCAACCATCCTGACGTTACCCGACTCGATCGCATGGCTACTGAACATTCGCGGCTCGGATGTGAAGCACAATCCCACGGCCCTGGCCTTCGCTATCGTGCCCGCCACCGGCAAGCCGGACCTTTTCATCGCCAAGGAAAAGCTCGGCGCCGAGGTTCGCAAGCATCTGTCGGACCTCGTCCGGGTTCGTCCGCCCGGAGACCTGAAGGCACGCCTGCAGGACTTGAAAGCGCAGTCCCGCCGCGTCCGACTGGACGAGACGACCGCGGCCCACTGGTTCCGACGGACGTTGGGAGAGCGGAGCCGCCACATCGTCCATGGCAGCGATTTGTGCATCGCACCGAAGGCCATCAAGAATCGAGCGGAGATCGAAGGCTCGCGCCTCGCCCACGCTCGCGACGCCATTGCCATGGCCCGCTATCTGGCCTGGCTCGACCGGCAGGCGCCATCGGGCTCGGTGACGGAGATCCTGGCGGTCGAGACGCTCGAAGAGATGCGTCGGGATACGCAGGCCCTGAAGGAAATCTCATTCGACACCATCTCGGGCGCCGGACCGAACGGCGCGATCGTGCACTACCGGGTGACGGAGGGCACCAACAGGGCTCTGAAGAAGGGAGAGTTGTATCTCGTTGATTCCGGCGCGCAGTACCAGGAAGGCACCACCGACATCACGCGGACGATCGCTGTGGGGCGGCCTACCGCGGAAATGAAGCAGCGCTTCACACTGGTTCTCAAGGGCCACATCTCGCTGGCGACACTCCGGTTTCCGAAAGGGACCACCGGCACCCAGATCGATGCCTTTGCGCGCCGCGCGCTGTGGGACGCCGGGCTCGATTTCGACCACGGAACGGGACACGGCGTCGGCAGTTATCTTTCCGTCCACGAGGGGCCCCAGTCGATCTCGAAACGGGGCCACATCGCGCTCGAACCCGGCATGATCATTTCCAACGAACCCGGCTACTACAAGACCGGCGAATACGGCATCCGCATCGAGAATCTCGTTCTGGTG
>JBKDZY010000197.1:0-1889 GCA_047971765.1 Hyphomicrobiaceae bacterium
CCTTGAGGAAAAGTTCGTGAATGAGCAGGGGAAAGTGGCTCTTCCCGTTCGGACCGACCGCCGCGATGCGACTATCGTCGAGTATGACGTTCCCTTCAGGGTCAGGAAGATCGTCTATTACGTTTACCAGACGGGCGAGATACTCAAGCAGATCGATTTCTGAGCGCAGACGACAAACTGCGCGGATTGTTTCTGCAGCGCCTTTGCGTGCAGAGGCGCATGTCTCCACATGATTCGCAAGCCACGAGGGGTCGAGGGGATCAGCTGCCGCCCAGCTTGGCCTCGATCTCGGCTGCTGACGAATGGCGGACATTCATTCCCTTGACCATGTAAACCACGTATTCCGCAATGTTCGTGGCATGGTCGCCGATGCGCTCGATGGCTTTGGCGATGGTCAGGATGTCCAGCGAACGGGTAATGGTACGCGGGTCTTCCATCATGTAGGTGATCAGCTGACGCGTGATGCCGCGGTAGTCGGCATTGACCTGCTCGTCAAGCCGCATGGCCTCGGTGACCGGGAGCACATCCAGGCGGGCGAAGCCGTCAAGCGACAAGCGCAGCATTTTCAGCGCGGTTTCGGTCATGTGGTTGAGTTCGACATTCAGCGAGGTCTCTGCCTGGCTGTTGATGCCGATGCCGATGCCGAGACGGGCGATCTTGCGGGCCTTGTCGCCGACGCGTTCAATGTCCGAAATCGCCTTGAGCACGGAAACGATCATGCGCAGATCGATGGCTGTAGGCTGCCGCTTGGCGATGATCTGGTTGCACAGGGCATCGATGTCGATTTCCATCTGGTTGATGCGTTCATCATCGCGGATGACCGTTTCCAGAAGCTGCTTGTCGCCGTTGTAGAGCCCTTCGACTGCCTTCTGAACCTGCTGCTCGGCCAGGCCGCCCATCTGCAGGACGCGGGTGCGCAGGCTTTCCAGTTCAAGATCGAAATTCTTGGACGTATGGTGGTCGTTCATGCTTCTGGCTCCGGTTCTGGGTTGCATACGGGTTTCATCCTGAAATGGTAGCGGGTCAAAGTTACAGTTTTGTTTCACCCGGCAGTCAGGGTTCTGACCCCTTCAGGTGTGCCGATCAGGCAGACATCGGCCGGGCGGCGGGCAAACAGGCCGTTGCTTACCACCCCGGTGATCTGGTTGATGCGTGTCTCGAGATCGACCGGGTCGAGGATCTGCAGCCCTTTGACATCGAGGATGATGTTGCCGTTGTCGGTGACGAATCCTTCGCGCCGGACCGGCGTTCCCCCCAGCTTGATCAGTTCGCGCGCCACGTGCGCAGCGGCCATCGGGATGACCTCGACCGGCAGCGGAAAGCGGCCCAGATATTCGACGACCTTGGTTCCATCGACGATGCAGATGAATTTTTCGGCCACCGCTGCGACGATTTTTTCGCGGGTGAGCGCGCCGCCGCCGCCCTTGATCATGTGCATTTCCGGAGTGATCTCGTCCGCCCCGTCGATATACACCGGAAGGTCGCTGACCTCGTTCAGGTCGAAAACACGGATGCCGTGCTTTTCCAGGCGCTGCTTCGTGTCTTCGGAACTGGCGACGGCGCCGGCGATGCGTTCCTTCATGCCGGCCAGCGCATCGATAAACATGCGGGCGGTCGAGCCGGTTCCCACGCCGACAAGGCGGCCTTCTACAACGTATTCGAGTGCGGCACGGGCAACGGCCTGTTTCATTTCATCTTGTGTCATGGTCTTTTCTGGCTGGGACGGATAATTCGGTATTCTATCCAATCGTCCGTGCCAGCCACAAAAACAAAAAATGTAATCGGGCCGTCACCAGTCTGTAACGCGTGGCTTGCACGATGGGCGGCATGGTCAAGGTCCGCTCAATCTGTCTTTCCGCCAGCCACCTGGGACCGCGTGCCGGTCAGGC
>JBKDZY010000198.1:0-3662 GCA_047971765.1 Hyphomicrobiaceae bacterium
GGCGCAGCGCGTCGTCTTCGGCCTCGGGATGGATGCCGGCCATCTCGAGCAGGCCGTCCAGTACCTTGCGATTGTTGAGCCGGATGCGGAAGTCGTCGATCCCGAGTCGCGAGATCACGTCGTTCATCAATTGGCAGGCCTCGGCATCGGCCGCGATGTTGTCGGTGCCGACCGTATCGGCATCACATTGGAGAAACTGGCGGAAAAGGCCAGGACCTGGCTTTTCGTTGCGCCACACCGGCCCCATCGCATAGCGCCGGAACGGCCTCGGCAGCTTCTGCTGGTTCTCGGCAACGAACCGGGCCAGCGGCGCCGTCAGGTCGTAGCGCAGGCTCAGCCATTGCTCATCTTCGTCCTGCAGTGAGAACACGCCTGCATTGGGCCTGTCCTGGTCGGGCAGGAACTTGCCGAGCGCGTCGGTGAACTCGAATGCGGGCGTTTCCAGCGGTTCGTAGCCGTAGAGCTCGTAGAGCTCGCGGATGGTCCCCAGCATCCGGTTCAGGCGCCGCAGATCCTCGCCAGCCATGTCCACGAACCCTTTCGGCAGGCGCGCCTCGGGCCGGTTGTCGTCCTTCCTCTTTGCCATGGCTCAGTTCTTCCAGTTTTGCGAGGCACACGTAGCGGGGCTTGGAGCGACCGCATTGGCACCCGGACACCCGGTCTTGCGCGGGAACTCGTCATCTGCAGTTTGCGCCTTATAGACCACGCCAGCCAACCGGGGAAACCTCTCTACGTCAGCGGCCGCTCAAACGTGAACGGCGACCAGTTCTGGCTCACGAGCGCCTCGAGTGACGCAGGGTCCAGCGGCAGTTCGCGCACCAGTGTGGCGCGGGCGGTCTCCCCGTTGGGTAGTATTGAAGATGTCTGCGCAACCGCCGCGAAAGCGTCGGGTCTCCCCGGTACTGTCAGATCCGTCACGGCCCACCCGTCTGCCGCCAGCGTCTCCGTGTCCGGGGCAGTCTGCACCGCGCCCCTGGCGCCAAGCCGCCTGAGCAGCGCGGCAATCCCCTCGCCCGTCGCTTTTGCGGCGGCTTCGAGCCTGACCCAGGCCACGAGAAAGCGGTCATCCGCATCCGCCGGCGCCAGCGGTTGGCCGGTCAACACGACCGAGGCCTGCTCGATCAAGGCGCGCCGGTGGGCACGGATGCGGACCGCTCGCCGGAATTCGAGATCGGTCCCGATCGGTCCGGTCCGCGACAACGCGATCAAGGCGCCGTCGCCACAGTGCGCAAGGCTGAAGTGCAGGGCTTCCCGCGGGCCCGCCGGTGGTGCCAGTGGCGCGGGCTCCAGCGTCGGTTTGCCCCCGGGGGTAACGCGGAATGGTTGCCGAGCCGTCGCCAATCCGGCCGCGCCCGCAAGCAGGGCTCGTAGAGCCACATGCGCCCGCCACTTCATCTGCGATCCATCCGCGGTCTGCGTGTCTGGCGATGGCTCGGGGAGCAGGCCAGCCCGCTCGTTGAGTGCGGAAAGCACCGCGCCAGCGTCGTGAAGATTGACGAACCAGAGTGCGCACGCCGGAGTGCTGGTCTCCGCCTCTGGCGCAAGAGGCGGCCGCTGTGTTCTTCGCGCGCCGCGCGTCACGCGTTGCGTCGGCTGCGGCTGGCCCCGCCTTTGCTGGCGGTCTTGCCCGCGACACCGTTCTGCAGAAGGTCGCGACACATGACCAGTTCCTGGATGATCGTCGCGAGAATCTCGTTGCGGTCGCCGGCCTGGGTTGCCCGCTTCTTGGCGGCCGTCCGCTTTGCACCCACGCCTCGCTTTGCACCCTTGGCCTGCGACGTGCCCGATGATTTCGCGGCCGAAGCCGACCGCTGATTGCTGGCCGTGCCACCATCCTTCGATGAATGCACTTTCACGGCATCAACACCCTGCTCGCGCAGAATCTTCTGCACACCCTTGATAGTGTAGCCGTCCCGGTAAAGGAGCTGCCGGATGCCCCTCAACAGTTCCATGTCTTCCGGCCGGTAGTAGCGGCGTCCACCGCCACGCTTCATCGGCCGGATTTGATTGAACTTCGCTTCCCAGAACCGCAGGACGTGTTTTTGAATGCCGAGATCATCAGCAACTTCACTGATGGTACGGAATGCTTCCGCTGCCTTTGCCATGTCTCTGCCTGCCATGAAAATGGATGATGGCCCGACTGGCGCGTTTTGGGACGCCCCAGTCGCCGCTCAATCCGGATACTGCGCAATCTGGATCAGCCCGATTGGCGCCCGCGCGTGCGGCCATTATTGATACGAGATTTCATAATATTGCTTGCCCGGAAAACCAGCACGCGGCGAGGCGTAATGGGCACTTCTTCACCGGTTTTTGGGTTCCGGCCGATGCGTTCACCCTTTTCGCGAACCCCGAAGGAGCCGAATGACGACAGCTTGACACCTTCGCCGCTGGCAAGCGCCCCTGAAATCTCGCCGAGGACAAGCTCGACAAGTTCCTGTGATTCATTCCGCGGCAGTCCGATCTTCCGCACGAGCGCATCGGATAGATCCGCCCGTGTCAGTGTCTTGCCACCCATTTTACGCGCCTCCCCTGCATACTATCGCGAGCCAGGATGCTAGCCGCAGGCCCAGTGACGGTCAATTGAAGATTCTTTGCAACGGTATGAAAGAAAATGGAAAAACTAAACGTGGCCCAGCAGGATCGGCGCGCCTACCAGCGCGCTAGCACCGAACCCCACGTCAAGCCGCCTCCCATCGCCTCCAGCAGCACCAGATCACCCTCTTTCACGCGCCGCTCTTCGAATGCCTCGTTCAGGGCCAGCGGGATCGAGGCCGCGGAGGTGTTTCCATGCTTGGCCAGCGTCATCATGATCTTGGACCGCGAGATGCCGAGCTTCTTCGCGATGCCATCGAGAATGCGCTGGTTGGCTTGGTGCGGCACGAAGAGGTCGATCTCGTCGGGCGCGTAGCCCGTCATGACGAGCGTCTCTTCGATGACACCCGAGATCTTCTGAACTGCGTGCCGGAACACTTCGCGGCCGTTCATCCGTAAACATCCGGTGGTTTTTGTCGAGCCCGGACCACCATCAACGTAAAGAAGGTCTTCGTAGCGCCCATCTGAGCGGATCTGGGAGGCGAGAATACCGCGGTCGTCCCGGGTACCCAGCTGGGGTTGCGCCTCCAGCACCACGGCGCCAGCACCATCGCCGAACAACACGCAGGTGGTACGGTCGCTCCAGTCGAGAATGCGGGAAAATGTTTCCGCGCCGATCACAATGGCCCGCTTGAACTGCCCGGTCTTGAGGAAGTTGTCGGCCGTGGCCAGCGCATAGACGAAACCCGAGCATACGGCTTGGATATCAAAGGCGGCCCCTTTCGAAATGCCAAGACCTGCCTGGATGGTGACCGCGGTGGCAGGAAATGTTCGGTTTGGCGTGGCGGTGGCGCAGATCACGAGGTCGATCTCGACCGGATCGATGCCGGAGCGGACGAGCGCCTTGCGCGCAGCCGCGATGCCAAGGTCACTGGTGAATTCGTCGTCTGCCGCAATATGGCGCTGGTGGATGCCTGTTCGCTCGACGATCCACTCGTCGGTCGTGTCGACGAGACTCGCCATATCGTGGTTCGTGAGGATCTTTTTGGGAAGATAGGCTCCAACGCCTCTGATGACGGATCGATTGACGGCCACGTCCTTACCTCGCTCCACCAGCTTCTTTTGCATCA
>JBKDZY010000199.1:0-9997 GCA_047971765.1 Hyphomicrobiaceae bacterium
GACCAGCCGATCTTCCAGCGCCGTCAACTCGATCGGAATCCCACCGAGTGTCAACCCCAGTCAACGGGTATCGAGAACCCGGTCCCGAACCACAATGGCGGCCTACTTCCGCGGGGCCAAGCGCCTCAGCAGCGCCCGCACGCGCGCCAACAGTTCGCCCATATGGAATGGCTTGGTCATATAGTCGTCGGCACCAAGGTCCATTACCTCGACCTTCTCGCTCCAACCGTCATGCGCGGTCAGCACCAGGACATGCATCTGCCGGTTGTTGGCGCGCCAACGCTTTATGATGTCCTTGCCTGGGAGACCAGGCAACCCAAGATCCAGAATGACCAGATCGAAGGTATCGGCCATCCCGCGAGAACAGCCCAATTCACCATCTGAAGCGATTTCAACAACATGGCCAAGCGAACCAAGAGCCGCAGAAAGATCCGATGCCAGTTCGCGCTCGTCTTCAATCAATAAAATCCGCATGATCCTGCCTCCCGATCATGGAGCGGTCATCCACGAGTAAGCCCACGACTACCCGAACCGCAACGTCAGACCAATTCTGACGATTACAGAAAACACGAATACGTTATGAGCACATCGGAACAGAAAAAAATCAACTCAAAAAATGCGTACAAACACAAGCAAAATTGATCTGGATCATTAGCAGGCCCAATTATGCATAAAGATCCGGGGCTTTCAGGTGATCCAATTCCCTGTCGCGGGAAGAAACATAAAGAGTATAACCGCACCTGGATGCAGCTTCGCGCGCTCTTGCAGCTTTGTTTCGATCGTCCAGATACTCCACGACCAGGATCGCCTTGCCATCCTGTTTTGCGAGATCCAGGCGTTTGCAGGACCAGTCCACGTCCTCGCGGCTATTGGTCTTTTCGCCGCCATCCATGCCGTAGAAGAGTTCTTCCTTGCCAACACCGTCGATCAGTGAACGCAGGATAGGGCGTTCGAGAAGGAATTCTGCATTCTGGATTATAAAAAGAAATTGGGGATCGCTGGAATGCGCATGACTGACGAGTTTCGACACGAGTTCGACCATGTCCCCATCCAGGACTCTGCGCGTCGCCGCGACCTTTTTCTCGTGTTCTTTCAGATCCTCGGTGACATCGCATTTATCGAGATAGACACCGTCGAAACCCTGCGCCTGGATCTTGTCGAGGAGTGCCTGCGGCGACCCACAGAGAACGGATTGCCAGCCCTCATCCCAGAATGCAACGGCGTAATTCTCTTCCCAGTCTGGATTTTCTCCGAGCAGCCAGCGCGGCGGATTGTTTTTCCAGGATTTATTCCAATACGAGCGATAGCTTTCCGCTTCTCCGATGGATAAATAGGCAAATACCAGCCTGCGCCGCCCATCCGGCCGGCGTTTAAGGCGGGCAAGCTCGGCAGGCGTCAACGCGCTCTCGTCATCTCCATCCTTTGAATAGTCAACGACGAGAATGTCGAATGGTGCCGCCGCAGCTTCCTTCACGTTCAGGTTCTGGAGTTGGTAGCCCCAGCTCGTTGCCCGCCCCAGCAATGCCCGACGGTCGTCACCAGCAGCCGATGGCGCCACCTCACCTCCGGCCCCTTTTGATGTCTCCCCCGAACGCCCGGCGCCCGGCACTGCTCCCTGACGCCCGATCGCCCGACCGACTTTCGGCCCAGGCATGGTTCCGCCCGACGTAGCGGGAGGCATTCCCTTCACATCCTGCCCGGGCTGACGCCGACCGGCCCGAAAGCCTGCAACATACCCAACCCCGAGAGACAGGACGGCAATGACGGCAACCAGGACGATGACAGAACCTGACATGTGATGCGCTCCGGCAGCTGAAACAGGACATGAATGTTACCCGGCCACATGGTGCCCGGGGATAACTCGAGGTAGCCTGGCAGGAAGAAGGATCGGAATCCGGTTGGAAGGCTGGGTCTAGCCGCGCGGTTTGACATCCCTGATCGGCAGGTAGACCAGCAGGGCCAGAACGGCCGCACCGGCCTGTACGCCAAATGCCACCCGATAGGCAAGCTCGGGCGGCGCCGTACCCGGTGCCGTAAAGGTACCGATGATAAAGCCGAAGACAATCTGCATACCGGCAATGGCAAACATCAACCCCGTGTTGGCCGCCGACATGCCCCGCCCCATCAGGTGCGGTGCGACCAGCCCGCGCGCATGGGCAAAGACGATCATCGGAAACGAGGCCAGGACTCCCACCGCCGCCAGCAACCCGGTGACCAGCCAGACCGGCGGATGATCAAGCACCGACAAGGCACCCATGCAGACGATGACACCACTTGCTCCCGTGATCAGCGCCACTTTCACGGAGTTGGCTTTCTGCGCCAGCAGGCCCAGCAGCGTATGCCCCGAGATGGCGCAGATCGCCATGACCAGCAGGACATTGCCGCGCTGGATGGAATCGAGCCCATAGACATCGCGCAGGTAGGGTGCACCCCACACGCCCGTTATGGTGCTGGAGGCCGAGATCGGAAGCCCCGTCAACAGCAGACGCCACATGCCAGGCTCCCGCATGGAAAGACCAACACCTCGGACAACCTCGGCCAGGCTCTCGGACCTGGGTGCGCTGGCCACCTTCTCGGCTGGCCCGTCCCGCACCACCAGCCAGATGGCGGCAAGCAGGAGGGCGATGGCAACCGTGAAAATCCAGTAGCTGTCACGCCACCCGATGATGGAGATCAGCGCAGCCAGCGGCGTTGTCGCCGTCAACGTTCCGGTGGCCGCGAACGAGTTGAGCCACCCCATGCGCTGCACCACAGTGGACTGCGGCAGCCATTGCGCCATGATATAGAACGCACCGGTGAACACACCGGCGCAGCCCATCCCCATCAGCACCCGTCCCAGGGACAACGTGCCGACCGTGTGCGCCGACGCGAACGTGGCAGCCCCGGCGGTCGTGAAAATCAACATGCCCGCAAGCGTGATGCGCCCACCGAACCGGTCAAGCAGCATTCCCGTCGGGATCTGCATCACGGCATAGGCAAAGAAGAAGGAACTCGCCACCGCAGACAAGGCCGCCGGACTGAGCGAGACCTCGCGCGCCAGATCCGGCGCCATGACACCGAGGCTCGACCGAAGAAACAGGTTGGCAAAACCGAGCGCGAAGAGAACCGCCATGATTGCAGCAAGGTGCTGCGAGCGGCGTTGCCTGGACGGCTCTGCAGCCGGCTCGCCCACTTCAGTCATTCAAATCCATCCCAAACTCGGTGGCAGGGCTTGCGCCGCCCGCGCCATGCGTGGACGAGTCTGCCCACATGAACCCGGACAGGAACAGGGACGCCCGCACCCAGGCGTCCCGTTCATGTCTCCATCAGCCTGCGTGTTCTATTGCCGTCTCAAACGATGGCAACAGGCCGCACCGGACACCCCGTGGCTCCCTTGAACTTCACTGCCGACAACATGAAGCAGAAGCTCTTCACATCGGCTTCGATGAGTGAATCCATCACCAGGTTTTCGATGATGTGCACCCCGGCCTCCGCCAGACAGTGCTGATGCACGGGCATGACGACCTCCGGATGCTCGGTCCCCGGCAGCACCTCGAGCGCCATGTTGTCGGCTGCGATGGCCACGCAGTCCTGCCCGGTGAGCCAGCGCGCGGCATCAGCGTCGATCCCTGGTTCTCCGGAGAGATAGCGTTCGTTGTCCGCCATGAAGAACCGGCCCCAGCCGGTGTTGATGCAAACGACATCGCCGGGTTCGATCTTGAGCTTGGCTGCCGCCAGCGCCTTTTCAAGATCGGCCACCGTCACCGCCCGGCCGGCATCGAGATGGTCGCCGCCGTCGAGACGCGAGACGTCCAGCAGAACTCCGCGCGTCACCATCGGCGGACAGTGCTCGATGCCGAGATTGGTCAGCCCGAAATCATCGACAGTCTCGCTGGCATCATAGCCACCATACAGCATGTTGCCCTTGGAGAAATGGCCCAACGCGTCGATGTGCGTGCCAACGTGGGTGTTCATCTCGATGCGCTCGAGATTGGAGCCGGCGTCGTTCTTCGCACCCATCTTGCGGCGCCGCCGGATGCTGCCCCCATAACTCGGACCGGACTGGATGTGATAGGGCGACTGGTTGGGGATCATCCGGGGCGCACCGATCTCGATGACATGGCTGAGATCGTGCACCTTGCCATCCTTGACGCTCCGCATCGCCTTGAGCGTGCGTTCCGGCGTCAGGAAGTGCCCGGCCCCGAGCTGGTCCCCCTTGCCCCAGCGGCCATGGTCATGAATGCAGTTCGTCATCCGAGTGCTCCCTTCCGGCAGTAGATCAATCTGTTCTGCCGGAGTTTGCACACGTGTCCCGCGATTTGCCAACCGCCAACGCCGTTTACCTGCCCGGGAGCCCCGAACGAACCAAGTCAGGGATGCCTGACCGCATAAAGCGCGAACCGGTCTCCCGCTGCCAGAAGGTCCAGGGCGCCGGGAGACGGATTGCTGAAACGCTTTGGCGTAAAGATTACCAGTACGTTGTCGAAACGCTCGGTCCAGTCGTGCCAGTAGATGTACTTGGCCGGATCGTTCGAGCGCGCGTACTCCTGGAACATCCTGAGGTCCGGCGGCGAGCCGTCGAGCTGGTCCACATGGTTGCGGAAGGCCGGCTTGACCGCCAGGATCTGCTTGCCCGCGACCGTGAAAGTCCGGGTCGTCAAGGCCGACCTGAGAATGCTCGCCAGCGACGCCGCATGATCGAGCCCCAGTTCGTCGGGCTCGGTGCCCTTGCTGTCATCGGCGGTCACCGTCAGCAGCCGGGCCCCTGGCTTGAGATGCATCAGCGCAGCTTCAACCGCTTTCGTCTCGCGCGCCGCGCTCTGCCAGTTGTCCCGGATCTCGATGGAGCGGACAAGGGTCATGGCGACGGCAATCGCCATGATCACCAGCGCCTCCCGGCGGGGCAGGACAAGATCGACCGTCGCAAACAACAGCAGCAGGATCGCGATCGGTAAACGCAGATCGGCCATGTAGGTATCGAACAACATCCGCGGCAGGGCCAGATAGACCAGCCCCGCGATGCCGAGCATGGTGACCGCAAGCGGATGGGCCTCGACACGCCCGCGCCGGACCGCAATGACGGCCGCCGCGATCAACCCGGAAACCAGTACCAGCGTGACAGTGTCGGAATAGGTAACGATGCTGTCCCAAAGCCCGGACAACTTGCCCTTCATGTCCCAGTAGTACTTGCCGGAGAGCCCGACCGTGCGGCTCGAGAGCAGCAGGCCAGCAACCGGAACAAACGCGAAGCCGGGAAGACAGAAGGCAATGATCCGGTCCGGCAGCGGCCGGTCCGAAGTGGCAAAGCGGCGAACTTCACCGGCCAGCACGCCGATGCCGAAAATGCCGACCGCATAGAGATGGCAGAAGAACAGCACCCCCACCATTGCCGCTGCCGCGAGAAGACGCAGCACCGTCGCGCGCCCCTCCAGGCAATACCATGCCGCCAACGCCCACAGCGCCAGTCCGATGCCGAGCAGATAGTTGAGCCCCCCCACCAGCAGCATTTCATTGTAGAGGAACGGCGCCCCAAAAATGGGCGTCAGCGTCCAACGCCCGAACAGCACACGCCCCAGCACGAACGTGCCACTCATCATCGACGCGAAGATCAGGACCGTGAAAGCCTGACCGGCCATGTAGATGCCAAGAAACGGCACCAGCGGCGGCACCAGGATGTCCATGGCAAGGTTCGGAACAACCTGCCAGTCGATCTCGTAGTAGTGGGCCAGTACCGGATCATGCGGCAGCGCCTGGATGATATACATGCGCGCCAGATGATTGGCGTAGTCCGCCAGCGGCGGCAGCGGATAACTCAGAACCGGCCACAGGCATACCAGCATCGCCAGCGCCACGGCGATCCACCGGTCGCGCCGGGCCCGACCCGCGGCACGTTCGTTGGACAGGAGAGAACCTTCACCGAGGTTCAGACTGGGGTTATTCAGCATCCGCACGACCTAGAAGCAGCTATGAGCCAGTCGCCAGGGTGCGCAAGCGCCCGGCACTGCACGCGATGAACAGCCGAAATCGAGTTCCCGATCAGGACAGCGGCAGCAGGCGCCCCAAGTTCGCGCCTTGAATAAGAATTACCGCACCCGTCTTCCTGAACCATGAACACTGATGCACAATTCCCGAATAGTCGGGGAAACCCAACCTCCCTGAAACCGGACGGCGCTGCATATACTGTCGCCCACGTCCTGTCATGCGCAAAATTTGCGTCGCTTCCAGGGCGGACGCGGACCCTATCCGGTCAATCCGCGCCAGATCAGAACAACCCCGCCGAAAACGATCACCACCTCGAGGATGCGATCATGCACCCGTGGCGAAAACCGCCGGATCAGCCACCGCGCGATCAACGTTCCGGGCGTGGCCATGCCACCGATCAGCAGCGCGACGACACACAACTTCGGCGGCAGTGCGCCTGCGGCGGCGAACACTCCGGTCTTGGCCAGGCCGATGATGGTGCTGGTCAGCGCATCGGTTGCAATGACCTGGGCCCCCGTCAGCCCCATCGCCATGAGCATCGAGATGAGGATCACACCGGTCCCCGTCATGGCGCCGGAAAGAAACCCGTAGGCGATGCTCGCCGCCCCGATTCCCGGTCCGGAAATGTTGAACTTCAACCGCGCCAGAACCCGACGCAGCGGCACCATCAAGATCAATGCCGTACCGATGAGCACGGTCGCCCCCTTGCCACTGAGCATGGTGTAGCCCCACGCGCCAATCATGGTCGATGGAATGGCGAACGCCGCGATCGTCAGCGATTTGCGATAATCGAGATGCTCGCGGAAAACGATCACCCGGGTGGGGTTGGTGATGAGCGCGGACAGGCTGATCACTGGCACGATGGCTTCCGCCCCGATGATCGGCACCAGAACGAGCGGCAGCAGCATCCCGGTGCCGTAACCGGCGATGCCGCCCGCAATCTGGGCAAAGAACGCAGCAGCCCCGATCGTGAGCATCTGGGCGATCGTGAGCCCGAAAACCGTCATCGCGATGAATGCCTGGAGATGGGAGGGTGTCCCTGGGGAAGGAAAGATGGTCTTTGATGCAGGCTCAGGCCGGAAAACTCCCGCGCCAGGCCCTCTCCGTTATTCTGCGGGTGCCCTTCCCGGCCCGTCAATCGAAATGCACCGTCATCCCATCGTAGGCGGCCGACACATGCGGCGGCAGCTCGCGGCTAAGCGCGGCGTAGTCGAGGTCCACATGCAGGTGGGTCAGGATCGCACGCTTGGGCTTGAGCTTCTCGATCCACGCCAGCGCCTGCTTCACCGAGAAATGGCTGGGGTGGGGGATGTAGCGAAGCGCATCGACGATCCAGAGGTCGAGATTCTGCAGCAGTGCCTCGGACTCCGGTGACATGCCACTGATGTCCGGCGAGTAGGCGACATCGGCAATTCGGAACCCGAGCGACGGCTGCGATCCATGTTCCTGCTGCACGGGCATGGCCGTCACCGGCCCGGCCGCACCATTGATGACGATCGGATCCGGCGGAGTGATGTCGTGCGCATTGAGAA
Organism: Hyphomicrobiaceae bacterium; assembly: GCA_047971765.1. Classification (GTDB taxonomy): domain Bacteria; phylum Pseudomonadota; class Alphaproteobacteria; order Rhizobiales; family Hyphomicrobiaceae. Next base: position 7,494 of record JBKDZY010000199.1, read on the forward strand.
TGGGCGGATAGCTCGACCCCGGCGGCGTGTTGAAGCAGTAGTCGAACCGGGTGAGCAGCGAGGCGCGGGTGGTCTGGTCGAAATACACATCAACCCGGCGGCGCATGTTGAAGGCCAGGATCCTCAGATCGTCGATGCCATGGGTGTGATCGGCATGGTCATGCGTGAACAGCACCCCGTCAATGGTTGAGATTTCCGCATCGAGAAGCTGCTCCCGCAGGTCCGGTGACGCATCAATGAGCACACTGGTCCTGCCCCTCCCGGCATGACGATGGACCAGGGCCGAGCAACGGCGGCGGCGGTTCTTCGGATTGGCCGGATCGCACGCCCCCCAATTGGGACCGAGTCGCGGCACCCCACCCGACGATCCGCTTCCCAGCAACGTCAGGCTGTAGCTCATGCCCCACCCCCACCGCGCGGCACCTTGGTGAAGAGCCGGTGGAAATTCTCCGTTGTAGCGGTGGCCAGGGCTTCCGGAGTCATACCGCGCGCCTTGGCAACGGCTGCCGCGGTATGCACCACAAGCGCCGGTTCATTGCGTTTGCCTCTCCTGGGTTCCGGCGCCAGGAAGGGCGAGTCGGTTTCCACCAGGATCTGGTCGAGTGGCAGCTCCGCCGCGATCGCCCGCAGCGCATCCGACTTCTTGAACGTCACGACACCGGAAAACGACACGTAGAGCCCAAGCCCGACCGCATGGCGCGCAAGTTCGGCCCCACCCGTGAAGCAATGCAGGATGGCCTTGAACGGTCCCTTGGCCATTTCGTCATCGAGAATGCGCGCAGTGTCTTCATCGGCATCGCGGGTGTGGATCTCGAGCGGCAAACCTGTGATCCGGGCAGCAGCGATGTGACGGCGGAAACCCTCGGCCTGCGCTTCCGGCGGCGACTTCTTGTAATAGTAGTCGAGCCCCGCCTCCCCAATACCGACACACTTGGGATGCCCGGAAAGCTCCACTAGCTCATCCAATGAGATGTCCAGTTCTTCATGTGCCCGGTGCGGATGGGTGCCCACCGTGCAGTAGACGTTGTCGTAGGCGTCCGCGATGGCGCGATAGGTGGGGTAGTTGCGGATCGAGGTCGAAATGGTGACGAGGATGCCGACACCAGCCTCCTTCGCGCGCGCGACATACACATCACGCTCCGCCTCGAAATCGGGGAAATCCAGATGGCAATGATGATCGACAAGCACCAGACCGTCTCCAGGATGGCCGCCCCTGCCGGACCATGTCCCGACGGAGACGGATGGACTCAGGCAGCATTCCCTGCCCCGCCCTTCTGCTTTTTCTGCTTCGGCGGTTTCGCCGGCTTGGCCTCGTCCTCCGCGACAGGTCGAACGTAGCGCGGAAACACACCCTGCGGCGGCGGCAGCGCCGTGTCAGGCGCAAGGCGTCCCGCCGCCCCGAGGCTCGCGAACGACCTCGCCTCCGCCGGTTGAGCGAGAAGGTCGAGCAGGCGTCCCGCCGAGGTCGGCATGGCCGGCTGCACCATGATCGCGAGCTGGCGCACGACTTCCGCGGTCACGTAGAGGATGGTGCCCTTGCGCTCCACCGCCAACGCCTTGTCGAACGGCCGCTCGCTGGCGAAATACCGGTCAGCATCGGCAATCACGTTCCACACCGTATCGAGCCACGTCTTGATCGCCTGCTTGTCCATGGCCTCGCGCGCTGCCGGATACTTCGCATCCGCCGCCGCCAGGATCGCGGCATCGGCTGGCGTCAGTTCAGCGGGCGCGGGAACCTTTCCCTCGAAGCCCTTCGCAATCATGCTGAGCGAGCGTTGCGCAAGGTTGCCGAGACCATTGGCGAGATCGGCATTCATGCGGGTCTCGATCGCTTCCGCGCTGTAGCTGCCGTCATGGCCATAGGTCGCCTCGCGCAGAAAGAAGTAGCGCACGGCATCCACGCCATAGGTGTTCACCAGATCGAACGGATCGACCACATTGCCGACCGACTTCGACATCTTCTCGCCACGGCTCAACATGAACCCGTGACCGAACACCCGCTTCGGCAGCGGCAGTCCGGCGGACATGAGGAATGCCGGCCAGTAGACCGCATGGAAGCGCGTGATGTCCTTGCCGATCACATGCACATCGGCCGGCCAGTAGCCGACGCGCGGTCCCTTGCCGCCACCGTTCAACAGCCCGGTGGCGGTGACGTAGTTGTTCAGCGCATCGACCCACACATACATGACGTGATCGGGTGCGCCCGGAACCGGAATGCCCCAGTCGAGTGTCGTCCGCGACACCGACAGGTCCTCGAGCCCCTGCCTGACGAAACTCACCACCTCGTTGCGCCGCTCAGCAGGCAGGATAAAATCCGGATTGGCTTCATAGAGCGCCAGCAATGCGTCTTGGTATTTGGAAAGACGGAAGAAGTACGTCTCTTCTTCGGTCCACTTCACCTCCGTACCGGTTGGTGTCGCATAGCGCTGACCGTCGCGAATCTCGGTCTCGGATTCTTTGTAGAATGCTTCATCACGAACCGAATACCAACCGCCATATGGCTT
>JBKDZY010000200.1:0-1701 GCA_047971765.1 Hyphomicrobiaceae bacterium
GCACCCCAATCGGCAAACCGGCGGGCGTCCAGTAAAGTGGCAGACTTGCTGCGGGCTGACCCGAGGCGTTGATGATTGCCAGAAACGCGGTGTAGCTGCCGGCCTTGCGGCGGAAGGTCTCGAAATCCTCGGCCCTGGTCAGTGTACCGAGCGGCACAGGCGGTCGCGTCAGCGTCGGCGTCAGGATGATGTCAAACTCCTGCATGTACTCTGCCATCAGCCGTGCCATGCTGTGAAAGCGCGTGATGGCCAGTGCATAGGCCTCGGCACCAAGCCGGCGGCCTCGTTGATAGGCATCATGAATCGCCGGTTCCAGAACATCCGACAGGTCCGGAACGTCTTTCTGCCGCAAGAATCCGTTCACCGTCATGGCGACACTCGCGCTCATGACATCGATGATTGCGCCGACAAAAGACGCGTATTTCAGTGGGGGCGGTGCCATCGGCCGCACATCATGGCCAAGATCGGTCAGAACATCCCCCGCATTGTCCACGGCCGCCCGGCATTCCGGCGCGATGTCGACATCATCCCACGCTTCCACCCATTTCGCGATGCGAAGGGGGCGGTCAAAAGGAAGATCAAGACGGGCAAGATAGGATTCAGGCTGTGCAGGTGCTGCATAGGGCTGGCCCAGCTCCATTCCCGCCACGGCGTCAAGCGCGGCCGCTGTGTCGCGCACCGTGCGCGTCAACACGCCATCGACGGCCAACCCGCCCCAGCCTTCGCCGCGCTGCGGCCCGTAGGGTACCAACCCCCGCGACGGCTTCAACCCGTAGACCCCGCAGCACGAAGCCGGAATGCGGATGGACCCGCCGCCGTCGCTGCCATGCGCACTCGGCACGATTCCGGTTGCCACTGCGACTGCCGCTCCACCGCTCGAACCACCGGGCGAAAGGGCGGTGTCCCATGGATTCAGCGTCGGCCCGCCATTCTGAACTGCCTCGGTTGTCGGAGCCATGCAGAATTCCGGCACCGTGGTCCGCCCGAATGGCAGGACACCATCCGCCAGAAATCGCTTCTGCAAGGTCGCGTCTATATTGGACGCCAACCCAGCGAACAGGCGCGAGCCGACTGAGGACGGCAGGAATGTTGATGCCAGCCCGGAATCCTTGAGCAGGAAAGGCAGTGCCCCGAACCGCCCCTTTGGCGCGGCCTTGCACGCCTGATCCATGGCAGCGTCGCCCCGCAGATAGCATAGCGCGTTCAGTGCCTTGTTTTGCTTTTCTGCCTGTTGCAGCGCACATCCCATAAGATCGACTGGCACGACCTCGCCCTTGCGCAGCAGTTCGGCGAGCGAAAGCCCATCAAGCCGTTCATATTCGTCGGTTCGCATGACGTATCATCCCTGCCCGGTGACCGGCGTCTCGGCGGTCAGACGGCCCAACAGACCGGCCTTGTCGATCTTGCCTGTCTTGCCAATCGGCAGGACGGTTTCGAATATATAGCGCCGCGGAACCTTGAAATCCGACAATGTCCGGGCCGCATGTTCTTCCAGCGCTTCTGCAGTCTCGACCGCACCCGGGCGCAACACGACAAAGGCCACAGGCACCTCTCCGAAGATGCGGTCGGGCGCGCCGACCACGGCGACATCCTGGATCGAAGGATGGTAACCCAGAACCTCCTCGACCTCGGCAGGAGATATGTTCGCGCCGCCTCGGATGATGATATCCTTGATCCGACCCGTGATATAGTAATTGCCCT
>JBKDZY010000201.1:0-6460 GCA_047971765.1 Hyphomicrobiaceae bacterium
TTTGCTGACGAACCGAAGTCCCGCAAGTCATGCACGATGGAGTGTGGTGAAGACTGTAGCAACTCAGTGGCCCGATCACGTCCACGGGCGAATTTTACTGTATCGCGTGCGGCGAGTGGGACTTGCCGTGGCGGTGCTCGCCATCAGGATGCTATCGAGGTATGGGAACCGGCACGTCCACCATCCGGTCCGCGCGAACGACAGCGAGAAATGCGATGACACGATCCGTCCTAGGTATCATTGGCGGCAGCGGCCTCTATGATCTGCCGGCTTTCGAGAACCCCGAGTGGCGGAAGATCGTCTCGCCCTGGGGGATGCCCTCCGACGAAATCCTTCATGCGGAGGTGGCAGGCCTGCCGATCCGGTTCCTGCCGCGGCATGGGCGAGGGCACCGGGTGCCGCCGTCCGCGATCAATTACCGGGCGAATATCGATGCGCTGAAGCGGACCGGGGTGACGGATCTGATTTCGGTGTCGGCGTGCGGCTCTCTCAGGGAAGACTATCCGCCGGGTCATTTCGTGCTCGTCGATCAGTTCATTGATCGCACGTTTGCGCGAGAGAAGAGCTTCTTCGGGCCTGGGCTGGTGGCGCATGTTTCCGTGGCTGATCCGGTCAGCCCCGCATTGTGCGACCTGCTGGCGCAGGCGGCGCACGAAGAGGGCATAGAAATGACCCGCGGTGGAACCTATCTGGTGATGGAGGGGCCGCAGTTCTCGACCCGGGCCGAGTCGAACCTCTACCGGTCGTGGGGCTGCGATGTCATCGGCATGACCAATATGCCAGAGGCCAAGCTCGCCAGGGAAGCCGAGATAAGTTATGCAACAGTGGCAATGGTGACGGACTACGACTGCTGGCATGAAGACCATGCGGAAGTGGATGTTGCCGCCGTTATCCGCGTTCTGAAAGAGAATGTTGCCAAGGGGCAGCGCCTGCTGACCAGGCTGGTTCGCGCGTTCCCGAGGCAGCACCCGAAGTGCCCGATCGGCTCCGACCGGGCGTTGGATGTTGCCATCATCACGCCGCCGGAAGCCCGGGACCCTGAAATGGTGGCCAAACTCGATGCTGTGGCGGGGCGGGTGTTGAAGTTGGGTTGACCAATTGTGCGAACGCCGGTTGAACAACGGGCGGACAGAAACTAATTCAACGCAATCATGAGCAAGCTCGAAATCATAACCATTCCAGATCCCATTCTCCGCAAGGTGGCACAGCCCGTGGAGCAGGTGGATGACGCCCTGCGGCGGCTGGCCGACGATATGCTGGAAACCATGTACGAGGCGCCAGGCATCGGTCTTGCCGCCCCGCAGGTTGGTGTCTCGCGCCGCCTGGTCGTGCTGGATGTCTCGGCTTCGGAAACCGAGAAGAACCCGTTGGTCATGTTCAATCCCGAGATCGTTCAGCTCTCGGATGAATGCGGCGTCTACGAGGAAGGCTGCCTATCGATCCCCGATGTGAAGGTCGAAATCGAGCGGCCGTCGGTGATCACGGTGCGCTATGTCGATCGTGCAGGCGAGCCGCAGGAGTTGAAGACGGATGGGCTCTTGGCGACGGCGATACAACACGAGGTCGATCATCTCGAAGGCCGTCTGATCATAGACTTTCTGTCACGGCTGAAGCGCGACATGATTGTGCGCCGTTTCAGGAAACAGGTGCGCTAAGGTCAAACTCAAATCGCAGATCGTGCGGCAGGACATGCCTGGGTGGCATGGCGTTGCCGCTGCGTCTGGTGTGTGGCGCGGATTGTTCCGGCCAATGACCGGGCGTTCCGCGAAGGCGGCGCACATGCCGGGCCGCACAGTTGCGGCCTGGGCGTTTCCACCCAGGTCGGAAACGCTATAGCCAGTTTCCGGGCGGTGAAGCCGTCGCCGTTCAGTCAATGCCGGGAGAATGTGGTGATGCTGCGTGTTGTGTTCATGGGGACGCCTGAATTTTCCGTGCCGACACTCTCCGAGATCATGGCTGCCGGGCATGACGTGGTTGCGGTCTATTCGCAGCCGCCGCGCCGAGCGGGACGGGGCATGGATCTCAGACCGTCACCGGTGCATCGCCACGCGGAGGCGGCGGGCATTCCGGTATTCACGCCCAGGAGCCTGAAGGGGGAAGAGGAACAAGCCTTGTTCCGTTCCCACGGTGCTGACGTTGCGGTGGTGGTGGCGTATGGGCTGTTGTTGCCCAAGCCGGTCCTCGATGCGCCCCGGCATGGATGTCTCAACCTGCACGGATCTGCGCTGCCGCGCTGGCGGGGGGCTGCGCCGATCCAGCGGGCGATCATGGCGGGAGACACCGAGACCGCGGTGATGGTGATGCGAATGGAAGAAGGTCTCGATACCGGTCCGGTCTGTCTTGCCGAGCGGATTGAAATCGGTCCGGACATGACCGCCAACGCGTTGCATGACGACATGATGCAGCGTGGTGCCGGGTTGATAGTGAGGGCGTTGGCAGCGCTGGAGCGGGACAGCCTTTCGGAAACGCCACAACCGGCAGACGGCGTGACCTACGCAGCGAAGATCGACAAGGCGGAAGCCCGGATCGATCTGACCCGGCCCGCGAAAGAGGTGCACAATCTGGTGCGCGGACTGTCGCCATTTCCGGGAGCGTGGATGGAGGCGGGGCCGGCCAACAAGCGCGAGCGGATCAAGGTGCTGCGCACGTCCCTGGCCGAGGGCAGCGGTGCACCCGGACAAGTGCTGGATGCAGGCGAGGTCGTGGTGGCGTGTGGGGAGGGAGCCATTCGGATCGTCGAGGTGCAGCGGGCGGGTCGCAAGCCCATGCGGGCGGTGGACCTGGTGCGCGGGTTCGATCTCGGCCAGTTGGCATGAGGATTTCGTTTCGTCGGGATGCTGCCGGGAATGCCTTGTCGTTGACTGACTGTGAGGACCGGCTGGCGAAATCTGCTGGCCATCGACGGCCCTGCCGTTAAGCTCAACCCAACACGTTTGAATGGGTAATGAGCGATGACGATAGCTGAAAAGAACTGGCGAGAAGCCTCGCGTGCCGATTTCAGATGCGAGAAGCACCCTGTCATCGGTGCGGCGGGGATCGCGGTGACGAACCATCCGCTTGGGACGGCCGCAGCAGCGGAGATGCTGGCTGCCGGCGGGAATGCGGTGGATGCGGCGGTGGCCGCGCTGCTGACATTGACGGTGGTCGAGCCGATGATGGTGGGGCTGGTCGGCGGCGGGATGATGCATATCCGCCTGCCGAGTGGCGAGCACGTCGTGCTCGATGGCCAGAGCCAGGCGCCGAAGGCGGCCCGGGCCGACATGTTCGAACCCGTCTCGGATGATCTCGCGCAACGGCTGGAGGTGGCTGGCCGGAAGAATGCGTGCGGCGTGCTGGCAACCGCCACTGCCGGAAATCTGGCAACCTGGGCCATGGCCCTGGAGCGGCACGGCCGGTTTTCGCTCGCGGATGTGATGGCGCCAGCCATCCGCCATGCCGAGCGTGGTTTCATCGTTTCCGACTACCTGAGTGAATGCACTGCCGAGTCTGCGCATGACCTGGCCAAGGACGCCGCCATTGCCAGGCTGTTCCTGCCTAATGGCGATCCGGTCAAGGCGGGAAGCCGGCTGGTGCAGGCCGACTATGCCGCGACATTGAGGGCCATCGCGGCCGGCGGCGCAGCGGCGCTGCATGGTGGCGAGGTCGGCAGGCGGGTTGCCGCGTATATGGCCGAAAAGGGCGGGATCCTGTCGCTGGAGGATCTCGCCGGCTACAAACCGATCGTGCGCGAACCCGTGCGAGGTGACTATCGCGGTGTCACCATCGTCGGTCCGCCTCCACCGGCGTCGGGCGGGATCCATGTCATCGAGATGCTGAATATTCTTGAAGGTTTCGACCTGGCGGGGATGGGTTTCGGTAGTGGTGATGCCATTCATCTGCTGGCGGAAGTGATCAAGATCGCGTTCGCGGACCGTGATGCGTCGACGGGCGATCCGGCGTTCCTGGATGTGCCTGTCGATGAGTTGATCAGCAAGGCCTACGCGGACGGGCGACGAAGCCGGATCGACATGGCAAAGTCCAGATCATGGGCGGCTGGTGTGCCCAACGCCGTGGGGCGGCGGGAGTCTCCGCATACGACCCACCTGACCATCATTGATCGTGACGGTGGCGTGGTGGCGGCGACCCACACGATCAACAGCCTGTTCGGCGCGCGCTACATCATTGGTGATACCGGGATGATCGCCAACAACTACATGTATCTGTTCGATCCGCATCCGGGGCGTGCCCTGTCGATTGCGCCTGGCAAGCGCGTTCCGACATCGATGTCACCGATCATGGGGGTGAAGGACGGAGAGGTGCAATTCGCGCTTGGATTGACCGGAGGCGTGAGGATCTTTCCGACAGCGATGCAGGCTGTGGTCAATCTGGTCGAGCACGGCATGAGCCTGCAGGAGGCGGTCGAGGCGCCAAGGGTCTGGTGCCAGGGTGGCCCCCTGGAGCTGGAGACAGGCATCGACGAAGCGGTCGCGAAAGATCTTGCAGGCCGGGGCCATGACACCCAGACGACGCGTCATCTGGGTGGCGGCATGTGTGCGGTCAAGCGGCTGGAAGGCAATGTGTGGCAGGGGGCGGCGTGCTGGCGTGCGGATGGGCATGCAATGGCGGTTGGCGGCGGCGCTGCGCGGCACGGCGTGCGGTTCTGGCCCGAATCGCGGCGAGGCTGAGACGCGCCCGATGTGGGCCATTTCGAGCGCGATCTATTCCGACCGGTCCAGGATCTCATTGAGCCGCCTGGTCTCGTCACTGCTGAGAGGCTGCCTGCCCTGGAGTTCGTCTTCGGGCCGGCGGGATGAGACATAGCGGTAGGCGGAGTAGCCGCCGAGGCCAAGCAGCAACAATGGGGTGAGCCAAAGAAGCGCCGTGCCGGTGTTGAAGGGCGGCTTCAGCAGGACAAAATCGCCGTAGCGGGCAACGAGAAACTCCCGGACCTGGTCGTTGGTGTCGCCGGCCTTCAAACGCTCGCGCACAAGGACACGGAGGTCGTGCGCCAGAGGGGCGTTCGAATCGTCAATCGACTGGTTCTGGCAGACGAGACATCTGAGCCCTTCGGAAATCGTTCGGGCACGGGTCTCAAGAGACGGATCGGACAACATCTCGTCGGGTTGGACGGCCCGGGCCCGGTGTGAGGTGGCTCCAAGGATTGCGAGGGCCAACAACAGTGCACCGGCGGCAAGGCGGTGGGTGGGTACGTTCGATTTTCCTGGCGTGGAAGGCTGTCGTTTCACGTCGCTTGTTTCCCGGAGTTCAGCGACCGCGGTCTGTGGAGCGCGGTCGTTTTCCTTGTGGCTGATCAGGTCCTGGCGCCCATATTCCGAAGTTTGCCATGTGGCTCGGCCAATGACTGCGATTGATGCTAGGCCGTGGCAGCCTTTCTGGGACGGCTGCTTGTCCTGGCGGGAGCGCCGACACGAAGGCGCCGATCGGTCAGGGATAATCCGCCACCGAGGAACATCACGACCGCGCCGATCCAGATGAAGCGCACGAGCGGATTGAAATACATGCGGACGGCGTATCCACCATTCTTCTGGGGATCGCCGAGCACAAGATACAGGTCACCTGCTGCACTGGCATGGATGGCGGCCTCGGTCGTTGCCTGGCGCGGTGCATCGTAGATGCGCTTGGCGGCGTAGAGGGTCGTGAACGGCGCACCGGATCTGGTGACGTCGAAACGTCCAATAAGAGCGGTGTAGTTCGGTCCCTTGGTGTTCTCGGTTCCGTGGAACTTGACCGTGTAGCCTGCGATGTCAGAGGTGTCGCCGGGTTTCAAGGCGACGATGTGCTCGGTTCTCCACGCGGTCGTGCCGACAATCCCGACAACGGTCATGCCAAGACCGAAGTGGGCAAGTGCGGTGCCCCAGTTCGAGCGGGGCAGGTTGCGCAGGCGGCGGAAGACCTCTGCCGGTCCGGCCTTGCCGATGCGTGCGCGAAAGAGGACCTCGCTGACGGCGCCAGCCATCACCCAGACGCCAATGGCAAGGGCGAGAGGTGCGAGCCAGGGTCCGCGGCCGTGGATGGCGAGCACGGCAATGGCGGCCAGGACGGCGATGGCGGCCGCGAACATCAGCCGTTCGGCTGCCGCGCGAAGATCGCCGCGCTTCCAGCCGAGAAATGAACCAAATGGCACGGCGAGGAGGAGCGGGATCATCAGGGGCACAAAGGTGGAATTGAAGTAGGGTGCGCCGACCGAGATCTTGTCTCCATCAATCGCTTCGAGAGCCAGCGGATACAAGGTGCCAACGAGGACCGTTCCGGTGGCGGTTGCAAGAAGCACGTTGTTGAGAACGAGGGCGCCTTCGCGGGAAATCGGCGAGAAGAGGCCGCCTTGGCGCAAGGTGCCAGCCCGCAACGCAAAGAGCGACAGCGCGCCGCCCGTGAAGATCATCATGATCATGAGAATGAAAATGCCGCGCCTGGGATCTACGGCAAAGGCGTGCACGGACGAAAGAACGCCGGAGCGGAC
>JBKDZY010000202.1:0-13491 GCA_047971765.1 Hyphomicrobiaceae bacterium
TATCGGTCTTGGTGTCGCCGGGGCCTACGCCGCCAGCCGGGATCGCTACTACGGCGACCGCTGCTATCGTGGTCGGCGCGTATGCCGGGTTGTGGGCCAGCGCTGCCACTATAATCGCTACGGCGACTACATCTGCCGCGACGATGTTCGCTGCCATCGCCGGACCTACTGCGATTGATAACCTGGGTTGATGAAATCAAATCGCACGCTGGCCCGCAGTTGACGCTGCGGGCCAGTTTGTTTTCCTGCAATGGTCGGCGGGCGCGCGGGATGAACGCAATATCTCAGCCGCCGTTGGTCCGGCTCAGGGCATAAAGCGCCACGGCCGCCGCATTCGAAACGTTGAGGCTCGCGAACGGTCCGGACGCACCGATGCGGACCAGCCTGTCGCAGTGTTCCCGCGTCAAGCGGCGCAGGCCGGGCCCTTCGGCGCCCAGGACCAGTGCCAACGGCTGGTTCGTATCGGATTGTTCGATCTGATGATCTCCCGCGCCGTCCAGCCCGATTCGATGTATTCCGTAGTCGCCGATTTGCGCCAACGCGCGCGCAAGATTGGGAACCAGGGCAATGCGCACCTGCTCCAGCGCGCCCGACGCAGTCTTGGCGAGGGCCCGCGACAGGGGCGGTGAATGGCGGCGGGTCATGACGACACCGCTTGCCCCGAACACCGCAGCCGATCGCAGGATGGCGCCGACGTTGTGGGGATCGGTGACCTGATCCAGTAGCACCAGCGGATGGCCCGGCGTGGTGGCCGCGCACAACTCATCGAGGCTGTAATCCGGCAGGGGATCGACATCGAGGATGGCGCCCTGATGGGTCGTCTCGGGTCCCAGAGGCTGGTGGAACTCGACCGGACCGAGCGGCGTGATGGACAATCCGCGGGCCTCGAGGGCAGACGAGAGATGCTTCGCGGCGGTGGCAGACATGAAGGCCCGCCTGATCACGCGCTTCGGATTGAGCAGTGCGGCCTCCGCAGCGTGAAGGCCGTAGATCAGGCAGGCATCGTCACGGATGTTCACGGCCGGCCGCCGGCCCCGTTCAGGATGACCGTCCTCGCGGGTCCGTTCGCCCTGTGGGGCTTTCGTCCTCTGGCGCGAATGCCTGTTGCCGCGGTCATGCGGGCGGCGCGGCTTGTTGGGTCTGGCGGTCATCGGTTCGTCTCTTGCACCCATGCGTGACGGCCGGGATGTGCTTCATCGGGCGGCGCCGGCAAGTCAGTCACGCGGATTGGTTCGCTGGCGCCAATCCTTACAGCGTTTTCGATTGAGGTGGAAATGCTCAGGCCGCAACGGCGGTCCGACGCCTGGCGCCGCGCTTGCACGGGGACCCAGCGGGCATCGGCGATACAGCAAAACACATCAAAGCAGCAGGTTCGACAGGAACCTCGCGACGACAAACGTCATGAAGATCGCGAAAGTCAGTTCCAGTTGACGCTTGGACAAACCATGGGACAGCCTGGCGCCGATGGGGACCGCCAACAGCCCTGTCGGGATGGCGAGCACGGCCCCGAGCAGGGAAACGAAGCCGAGGCAGCCAGGGGGCAGGTGTGGGTTCCCCCATCCCGCCCAGATGAACCCGATCATGCCGGGAATGGCGATGAGCGGACCGAAGCCGGAGGATGTCGCAACGGCCTGATGGATGGAGCGGCCATAGAGGGTCATCAGGATGACGACGAAGGCCCCGCCCCCAATGCTCATCAGTGACGATACGAGGCCAATGGCCATCCCGTACAACTCGACGAACCAGCTCCTGGGTATGTCCGTGCCAAGCCGCCAGTTGTCCCGGCCGGCATACATGCGGATGGCCAGGAACGTCCCCATCACCACCCACACCCACTTCAGCAGGTCGCCTCCCGTGGTCTTGACCAGCAGCGACCCGATCGCCACTCCGACAATCACCGGGACAGCCATGCGCTTGACGAAGGCCAGGTCCGCCACGCCTTTTGCCTTGTGCGCCATGAAGGAACGCAATGTCGTCGGCGCGATGATGGCGAGGCCGGTCCCGGTCGCGAGCTGGATGCGGATTGAATCGTCAACACCCATCCACCGGAACGCCTCGAACAAGGTGATGACGACGACCGCGCCACCTCCAATTCCGAGCAGTCCCGCCAGCAGCCCGGACGCAAATCCGGCAGCAGCCAACGCAACAGCCATGGCTGCGAGTGACGATAGATCGAATGCGGGCATGAGGGCGTTCCGGTGACTGGCGAGGCGAAAGTGCGGGGGGCGCGCGTGAGGGACCTGCATCATTGCACCGCGTGGACACCGGGCTCAACAACGAACACCCCTACACCTGTGGGCAGTCTTCGCGTCATCAGCCCTGCACTGAGGATTGACGCAGCGCAAACGGCTGAATGGTGTTCTCGCGCAGTATGCCCGAATCCTGAAATGAAGAGGCCACAACGTGAACCATCGTCATCGCAAGGTTTTGCACGCGCTTTTTGCTCATCCGGTCAGTGCCAATATTGATTTCAAGGATGTGATGCACGTCTTCGAGGAACTCGGTGCCGAGGTCGACAACAAGAGCGGCAACCGTGTTGGGGTAACGCTCAAGGGACATACGGCGGCATTCACCCATGCCCACCACTCCATGCCGAAGGAAGAGGTGCAGCAGGTCCGCAAATACCTGGAACAATGTGGCATCAAGCCCGAAGACTACCCAGCATAGACGTTTTGGACAGGGAAGGCAGGCCATGATGGTCGTTCGTGTATGGAGCAAGGCGCGCCGCCTCTTGGCGTTGGCGGCATTGGTCACGGTCACGGCGGCCGGCACGGCTGGCGTGGCCATGAAGGCTGGTGCCGAGGACAAGCCGCCGCAGACCCGTCCGAGCATCGACTACTGTCAGCCGGCCTGGATGGTGCGTGAGCTTTGGGGGCCGGGCCGTATGCCCAAGGGCATGATGACCCGCATCCTCAGGCATATGACGTACATGAACTACGGCGTGCCCGAGGCCTACGACGGCGCCAAGTCCACCGTTCTCCCGTCGCCACAGACCACGGCAGCCGGCGGCAAGCTGTTTGCGCAGCACTGCCAGGGATGTCATGGCCGCGATGGGTTGGGTGATGGTGATGCGGCCAATGCGCTGTCGCCATCCCCGGCACTTCTGGCTTTCATGATCCGCCGCCCGATTTCGGTGGACGAATACCTGCTTTGGGCGATTTCGGATGGCGGCGCTCAGTTCGGCTCGGCGATGCCGGCCTTCAAGGATACGCTGAAGCGCGACGAGATCTGGAAGATCATCGCCTACATGCGTGCCGGCTTCCCCATTGTGGACAAGAGCGGCAAGAGCGTCCCGCCGGCAAAGGCGAAGTAGACCATCCTCCCACGCCCACATTCGTCATCCTGGCGCGTGTCGCCAGGACTCATCGCACTGCACTCCTCGCGCCAACAAAAAGCCCAATGCTGGTTCCGCTTGCGCAAGGCCGGAGCCAGCCCGATCACCCATCAGTGCGCGACTTTCGGGGACTTGCCGGCCATCGAGGCGTGGCTCAAGCGGTCCACCCAGGCGATACCGATCGCGGAAATGATGAAGACGATATGGATGATCGTCTGCCACATGACGCCTTGTTCGGTGATCTTCGCGGTCTCCTGGCCGATGTTGCCCGCCTCGATGAATGTCTTCAGCAGGTGGATCGAGGAGATGCCGATGATGGCCATGGCCAGCTTGATCTTGAGGACGCTGGCGTTGACGTGGCTCAGCCATTCCGGCTGGTCCGGATGGCCCTGGAGCCGGAGGCGGGATACGAAGGTCTCGTAGCCCCCCACGATCACCATGATCAGAAGGTTCGAGATCATCACCACGTCGATCAGGGCGAGCACGATCAGCATGATTTCCTGCTCACCGAAGGTGGTGGCATGACTGATCAGATGCCAAAGTTCCTTGAGGAACAGCAGCACGTAGACGCATTGTGCTACGATCAGGCCCAGGTACAGCGGAACCTGCAGCCAGCGCGATCCGAAAATCAGGGACGCGAGGAGTTTCATGTGCACCTGATCGGCCGCTGCGGCGCGCGGCGTCGCCGGAGAAGTTTCACCACTCATGGGACGGAGAACGCCTTTTTTCTTGTTGCATCATTCGGTTCGAACCGGCGTGCGCAGCGCGCCGCCATGCCGGACCATACCTGGGGATTGATCCCGGCGAACGCAAGCCCCGTTCCAGGTCACAGTTGCGCGCCGGAAACAGGTAGCGGTCCAGCCCCTCAGCGGCCCTTTGCCTTGCGCCATTCCTGGTATTCGACGGTGGTCTTGGGGTCGGTGGGCGGATAGAGGCCCAGGATGGACCGCCCTTCCATGACCTTTTCGGTGGCGAAATCCTCGAATGTGGTCATCTCCAGGCCTTCCGCGGCAATCTCGTCGGCAAGGTGGGCGGGAATCACCACGACGCCATCGCTGTCCCCGACGATGATGTCACCGGGAAAGACAGGGGCGTCACCACAGGCGATGGGGACCTGCGTATCGACGGCCTGGTGCAGCGTCAGGTTGGTCGGTGCCGACGGGCGCTGGTGGAATGAGGGAATATCGAGCTTCGCGATCTCGGCAGCGTCGCGGAACCCTCCATCCGTCACGATGCCGGCGACACCGCGCTTCATGAGGCGGGTGACCAGGATCGAACCGGCCGATGCCGCTCTCGGGTCCTTGCGGCTGTCGATGACGAACACATGACCGGCAGGGCAATCGATGTCGACGCTCTTGCGCTGCGGATGGTCGCGGTCCTGGAACACCGAAATGGGGTTCAGGTCTTCGCGTGCGGGGATATAGCGCAATGTAAAGGCTTCTCCCACCATGGTGGGCTTGGCAGGATCAAGGGGGACCACGCCCTGGATCATCTGGACGCGCAGTCCTCGCTTGAAGAGTGCCGTGGTAATGGTGGCCGTTGAAATGGTCTTCAGCTTTTCGCGCGTGGATTCAGACAGTGCCATTGTGGACTATTCCCTCCGCTGCTTGTTCCGGTTTCTAACCACCTTTCTGGCGGACGGTCATCAACCGATTGATGGGCCCGCACGTCAAGACGGGCCGGACAGGGCGCCTGGACGGGGCGGCGCCACGCAGACGATGTGGCCAGCTTGGGCCTGGGTGGGGATACGAAGGCGGAAGACCGGGACAGACCAGTCATGATGACCGAACATTCAACAAAGGGTGGGCCGCCGTTCACGTTGGGGCTCATGCTTCCGGGCGGCGGCGCGCGCGGTGCCTATCAGGCCGGTGTGCTCAAGGCGATCGCGGAGATCGCGCCAGAAGGTCGAAATCCATTTCCCGTCATTGCGGGGGCCTCGGTCGGAGCCATCAATGCCACGGCGTTGGCGGGCGCAGGCAACGACTTCAAGGGAAGCGTGCAACGTCTGGCGTCCCTGTGGAGCGGTCTCCGCACCGACAACGTCTACAAGACCGATTTCGCCTCGATCGCCCAACGCGGCTTCCACTGGGTCGCGGCCCTGACGCCGGCCTCCATGCTTGGCGTTGGCCCTCCGCGTTCGTTGCTCGACAATGCGCCATTGCGCCAACTGCTGGCGGAGAACATCGATTTCGACAAGATCGACGATGCCATTGCATCGGGCGCACTGCAGGCCTTGAGCGTCACGGCGTCATCCTACGACCGGGGCCGGGCGGTCACCTTCTTCCAGGGCCGCAGTGACATCGAGCCATGGTCGCGCGCCCGGCGGGAGGGGGTGCGCAACCGGATCGGGGTCGAGCACATCATGGCGGCGGCCGCGCTGCCTTATGTCTTTCCGGCCGAGCGCGTGGGCCATGAGTATTTTGGCGACGGCTCGCTGCGGTTGACGTCTCCCTTGTCGCCAGCCATCCACACCGGGGCCGACCGTATCCTCGTGATCACCGCGCGAGACAGCCGCCCCGATCCGGCGCCGGTCGAGGCAACCCAGAGCTATCCCAGTATCGGCGCCATTGGCGGCAGCCTGCTGGACATCATCTTCCTGGACAACGTCGATGCCGACATCGAGCGCGCCCGGCGGATCGATCACACGCTTTCCCTGATTGCGCCTGACAAGAGCGACGATACCGTCCTCCGGGAGATCGAGGTCATGGTGCTCGAGCCTTCCTGTGACGTTCGCACCATCGCACGGGAACATGCCCACGAATTACCCTGGACCATCAGGATGTTGATGCGTCAGCTCGGGATGTGGGGGCGGGACTGGCGATTGCCGAGCTACCTGATGTTCGAACCCGGCTATTGCGGCGCGCTGATAGACCTCGGCTATCGCGATACCCTGGCCCGCAGGGATGAAGTGGACCGCTTCCTCGGTCTCGGCCCCGACCCGAAAGCCGGTGTCCAGACCAAAGCTGGTGACGCCTGAGGCCGGGGGCGATGCGGTCCGCGAGCACAAGCATCCCTAACCGGTTCCGGCTCTATGCCCTGTTCGGCCGTCCGAATTGGGCTTCCATCTCGCGCCGGAACTTGTAGGTGACGTCGGTCGCGTCGATCTCGACGTCCGTCCACTTCAGCCGTTGGCCCTCCTTGATGGGGCCCTTGAGCTTGACGTTGTGTGCGAGGCCCAGCGGCAGGTATCCTTCCTTCAGGGAGGCAGAAGCGGGTGTCTGCTTGCCCCAGACACAGAAGCCACCCTCGCCATCAAGGATCTCGCCGGCCTTGAGGTCGCGTTTTGCGGTCGCCACCACATCCGAATTGAAGCAGATCGCCGTGCCGGTCGCCTCGCCGCGCAGGGCGGCTGACGCCACCGACTGGCCGAGTTCCAGCCCAATCATGTGGGTCGGCCGGTAGAGGGAGGCATACCGCCCTGACGTGTCCTGCAGCATGTTGTATTCGGCGAAACACTGGCGGGCATAGTCGGCATCGCTCTCGATCACGACGTAGGTGCCCATCGCGAGGTGGTGGGGAACGTCCGTCTCGTCGCGCGTCACGGATGAGGTGACCTCCGTCACGCCGGCCTTTTCGAGAACCCCGCCATCGGCCCGCGGCTTGCAGATCTGGGCATGTTCGAACCGCGATGCTGGCGGGAAGGACAACCCTTCCGATTGCGAGTCCAGTCCCGTCGCGTTGCACACCGCGCTCATCTCGATGCCCGACTTGGTGCCGTCGATGAACGAGTTGAACATCTTGGGATTGATGTGACTGCGATCGGTGATGTTGAGATACTTGTTGAGGATGTCCCACACCGTATCGGGATTCGAGCGGTGATAGGTGGGGTGATAGCGCGTCCCCTTGCCGGCCGCGACCACCTTGAAACCGCAAGTACGCGCCCAATCCACATGATCCGCGATCAGGGCGGGCTGGTCACCCCAGGCCATCGAATAGACGACGCCTTTCTCCTGCGCGCGCCGTCCGATCAGCGGCCCCGCCAGGGCGTCACCTTCCACATTCACCATGACCACATGCTTGCCGGCATCAATGGCCTTCAGAGCATGACGGATGCCCGCTGCAGGATCCCCCGTCGCCTCTATGATGACCTCGATGCGCGGATCGTGGATCAACGCCTCTGCATCGTCGGTCACGAAGGTCTTGCCCGAACGGATGGCGTCATCAAGGGAACGGGCGTCGATCTGGGTTTCGGGCCAGGCAACGCCCGTCAGGCGTTCGCGCGCGCGGGCCGGTATGAGGTCGGCCAGCCCGACAAGGTGAAAGCCCGTCGTCACCCGGCATTGGGCGAGGAACATGGTGCCGAACTTGCCCGCCCCGATCTGGCCGATGGTGACGGGACGGTTTTCTGCGGCTCGCTGGGCGAGCATCCGGGAAAGTGACATGGGCAAACCTGCTTCAGGAGAGGGGCAACCGGTCGTGATTGCCATTATGCCAGCACTTCGGGGAGGCTTGCCAGGTGTTCCGCCCGACCGCGGTTCAACCCGACAGTGCCGACTTCACCAGCGCACTGGCCTTTCACATGTCGATCTGTCCCGCGAATTTCGATTTCAGCACGCCCATCACCTTGCCCATGTCCTTGGGGGCGGTCGCGCCGGCCGACGCAATGGCCTCGCTGACGGCGGCCTTGGTTTCCGCCTCGTCCATCATCCTGGGAAGGTACCCCTCGATGACCACAATCTCGGCAGCTTCCTTGGCCGCGAGCTCAGGCCGCCCGCCCGCATTGTACTGTTCGATCGAATCTCGGCGCTGTTTGACCATGCGGGTCAGCACAGTGATGATCACGGCGTCGTCGATCTCGCCCTTCTGCCCGGGCTCGATGTCGGCGGATTTCACAGCCGCAATCATCAGCCGGATCACCCCCAGTCGGTCCTTTTCACCGGCTTTGAGGGCTGTTTTCATGTCGTCGGTCAGGCGCTGGCGCAGCATGTGGCCTCCAATCGCGTCGTATATTGTCTGTAGGGTGACGGTCCACGCCGCCTATGGCCGCGTCGAAGCCGCAATTGACCCATGCAGTCCCTTCGCATAGGTTCCGCCGCCAATCCAATGCTATAATTGATGTGAGCGCCCGTTGCGCCGCCAGAAGTCCGCCCAGGAGACCGCAATGACCACCACGGAGACGGTAAAGCCAGATGCTGCTTGGGCCGAGGCACCCATGACCGCCCGCCTGGTGTTGGCCGATGGTTCGGTCATCAAGGGTGTCGGATTGGGCGCGGTTGGCTCGGCGGTTGGCGAGGTGTGCTTCAACACCGCCATCACCGGCTACCAGGAGATCCTGACGGACCCGTCCTACGCCGGCCAGATCATCGTTTTTACATTTCCGCATATCGGTAACGTGGGCGCCAACGCCGAGGATATCGAGACCTCGAATCTGGCCGCGACCTCCGGTGTCAGGGGCTGCGTGCTGCGCGCGAACGTCACCGATCCGTCCAACTGGCGGGAACAGAGTCATCTGGACAAGTGGCTGAAAGAGCGAGGGATTATCGCCATTGCGGGTGTCGATACCCGTGCGCTGACCGCCTTGATCCGCGAAAAGGGCATGCCGAACGGTGTCATCGCGCATGAACCGTCGGGTACATTCGACATGGACAAGCTGAAGGCGGAGGCCAAGGCCTGGCCGGGGCTTCTGGGTCTTGATCTCGTGCCCGATGTCACCAGTGGCCAAAGCTATTCCTGGGACGAGATGCGCTGGATCTGGGGCAAGGGCTATAGCCACCAGGACAACCCGGAATTCCATGTGGTGGCCGTCGATTTCGGCCTGAAGCGCAACATCCTGCGCTGCCTTGCGTCGGCCGGCTGCCGCGTGACCGTGGTTCCGGCAACGACTTCGGCGGAGGATATTCTGGCGCGCAAGCCTGATGGCGTCTGTCTGTCCAACGGCCCCGGTGATCCTGCCGCGACCGGAGAATATGCGGTTCCCGAGATCCGCAAGCTGATTGCCTCGGGCCTGCCGCTGTTCGGAATATGCCTGGGTCACCAGATGCTTGGCATTGCTCTCGGTGCAGAGACCACCAAGATGAAGCAGGGCCATCACGGCGCAAATCACCCGGTGAAGGATTATACAACCGACAAGGTCGAGATCACGTCCATGAACCATGGGTTCACGGTCGATCGCGAGACCTTGCCGATGGATGTCGAGGAGACGCACGTTTCGCTGTTCGATGGCACCAACTGCGGGCTCAGGGTGCGCGACCGGCCGATCTTTTCCGTCCAGTACCATCCGGAGGCCTCACCCGGACCAGAAGACAGCCATTACCTGTTCATCCGGTTCGTCAACATGATCCGGGCGCAGAAGGGCATGGAGGCGCTGCCGGAGCGCTGAGGCGCTGCGCCTGAGGCAGTATTCCCCGTCTATGGTGGCCGTGCCTGCGGCGCGTGCGGTCACGCTCGGTCGGTTCAGGTCTGCGCCTGCAGGATCGCGAGTGCCAGGGTCGTGAGGCCGATAATGGCGAGCATGGCGAGGGCTGCCTTGCGATAGTGGCTCTTGCCGTTCCGCGCGAAATAGCGGCTGCCAAACCACGTTGCACCCGCATAGAGCGGAAAGAGCACGATCCCGCAGACCATGGCCTGGGTGGTGAAGAGCCCGAAATAGAGGAGCGGCGGCACCGACGAGAACGAGATGGCGGTCATCACTGCCAGAACGTTGCCGCGCTGCTGTTCGGGCGTGCCCTCGCGCGCCAGCGCCACCGCGACCACCGGCGGTCCGCCCATCCCGGCCGTTCCCTGCACGAGCCCGCCGATGATACCGGCAAGCAGCAGGATGCTGGCCCTGACTCGGCTCTGCAACCGCCAGCCAGCGGACAGGAACGCCACCATCGCCACCACAATGGTCGAGATGACGATTTTCATGAGCCCCGGATCGACCGAAACAAGCACCATCGTGCCAATCGGTGTCGCCGCGAACACGCCGAGCATCATCGGCACGACGATCGGCGGTTCGCCATGGCGAATGGCGTCGGGCAGCAACTGGAGGGTGGACGGTAGCCCCATGATGGTGACGATGGCGACCGCTGTGGTCGGACCAAGAACCAGGCTGATGACCGGCATGCTGACCAGCGCCGCGCCAAAGCCGATGAAGCCTCTGAGGAAGCCGGCCAGCAGCACGGCGGCAGCGATCACCGCGAAGCCCCTGCTGAACACGACGTCGGCAATGACCTGTTGCCAGCCGTCCGTCATGATCGTTGCTGCCGGTCGCGTACCTTCACGGCCATGGTGTCTTCCTGGTTGCCGGGCTCGATGGGAAAGAGCGGCAGCGCCGTCCGAACCACCGCCAGCGCGTGGTGGATGCCGAGACATGAGGATTTCTCACCAGCGTCCGCCCGTCAATCGGTGAGCGGCGGCCACAAGCCCCGGTGACCTGTCACGGTCGTTCGCGGACCCGTCCCGCAGTTGACGGGCCAGAAGTCCTGTGAGCCAATTGTTGCGTGTTGCAACCGCCGCTTTGGTGAGGGGCGGCTCGACCACAGACAGGTGCACTGCGGTCGGTGGCCGCCGATGCCGGGCAAAACCCAGGTCATATCGCGAACCATGAGCCGAGAATTTCACCTGAACCTGTTCATCTACGCGCGCGGCCACCACGAGGCGGCGTGGCGCCATCCGGGGTCGTCGCAGCGGTCGTTGATGGATATCCAGCATTACGTCGAATGCGCGCGCAAGGCAGAGGCCGCGTGCTTCGATTCGATCTTTCTCGCCGATGTCCTGAACCTCCCGCCGGACGCCGACCACTCGGCACGGATCTGGCTGGAACCGTTGACCTGCCTGTCGGCCATCGCCATGGCGACGAGCCGGATCGGCCTCATCGGAACCGCATCCACAACCCATACCGAGCCCTACAACCTGGCGCGCCAGTTCGCCTCCCTCGATCACATCAGCAATGGCCGGGCCGCCTGGAACATCGTCACCTCGTTCAGCATCGCCGGTAGCCGCAATTTTGGCGCGGATGGGCGCCTGTCCCATGCCGACCGCTATGTTCTGGGTGACGAGTTCGTCGATGTGGTGAAGAAGCTCTGGGATAGCTGGCAGGATGACGCCATTGTCGATGACCGCGCAGCAGGCACGTTCTACGTCAAGGATCGCGTCCATCCCGTCGATCATAAGGGCGGCCATTATCATGTCGCAGGCCCGCTCAATCTGCCGCGCAGTCCCCAGGGCTGGCCGGCGCTCGTGCAGGCAGGGTCGTCGGAGGCGGGCAGGAATTTCGCGGCACGCCATGCCGAGGCGGTGTTCACGGCCCACATGCACATGTCCACGGCGCAGGAATTCTATGCCGACCTGAAGCGGCGCGTGGTGGCCGCTGGCCGCCCTGCCGACCAGTGCCTGGTGCTGCCGGGTATCAGCCTGATGATCGCGGATACCGAAACCGAGGCCCGTCGCATGGAGCAGGAGCTCAACGAGATGAGCGACGTCGCCACCAGCCTCACGCGCTTGTCCGATCGGTTCGATGGTCACGACTTCTCGCACATCCCGCTCGACCAGATGTTGACGGTTGACGATTTCCCTGATCCTGCCGCCAACGAAAGTTCGCGCGGCCGAACCGAACTGATCGTCAGCGCGGTGCGCCGCGAAAAGCTCACCATGCGCCAGTTGCTCGGCAAGTTGGCCGGCGCGCGCGGACACTTCGTCATGGCGGGCACACCGGAGCAGGTCGCGGACGTCATGGAGGAGTGGGTGGACAGCGGCGCCGCAGACGGGTTCAACGTCATGCCGCTGCTGTTGCCCCGAATGTTGAACGTGTTTGCCGACGAGGTGGTGCCGATCCTGCAGAAGCGTGGCCGGTTCCGGAAGGCGTATCGGGCTGACACCTTGCGCGGACACTATGGTCTGGCCCGCCCGCGTGCATGATCGCGCCGCCAACCCGTTGCGCCCGGGCTGCTCCGCCACCTCTCGCGGCCGGTCACGACAACCGCACCGTGAGCGGAGGTGACCGGCACCCGTGTCACCTGCTATCAAGCACTGACCACCTGATCAGAACCAAGGACGTGACGTGTCATCGCCACCCAACAGTTCCCTTCATGCCCCCCCAGCAACCGATGCAGCAAAACCAACCAGGCGGCGGCCCGACATCGCCAATCGGCGGCTGATCGGGACCGCGTTCGCGCTGGGGCTTGTGATCCTGTTCTACTTCATGTTCCTGCCGCTGCTGCCCGCCGCGCTGAGTTCAGCAGGCAGTCCGCCCGTCTATCTCATGGGGTTGGCAGGTACTGCATTGCTTCTGGTTGCCGCTGTCTTCGTGTTCGTCAAGCGGACCGGCCGAGGCGGATCGCCGGTTGGCTGGTTCATGGCACATGTCGGCTGCGGGCTGGTGGGGTTCGTGCTGGTCGCCATGCACACCACCGGCAAGTTCGATCGCGCCCCGGCACTTATGCTGTTGAACCTGCTGGCGCTGCTCGTGCTCGGCATCTGGGCCCGGATTGCGGCCGCGCGGCGGATGGCGGACACGTTCGGCACCAAGTTGAGGGCCTTCACCGCGCCCGATCCCGCACACCGCGCCACCCTGGAGAAGATCATTGCGGCGAAGACCGTGTTGCTGGCGCGGCTTGATCCGGCGGCGAAGGAGGCAACATTCTCGGTCACGCTGCCCCACCTGCTGCGCGCGCCACGCGATGCCATCGCCTACATGAGGTTGGCGCGCGCCGAGGCTGACGTGATGGGCACCCGCCAGTCGGTGGGGCCCGCCCAGGCGTGGTGGCGGGGCATTCATCTCGCGCTGGCCGCCCTCTTCGTTGCTGGCGTTGCCATTCATGTGGTCCTGGTGACGTTCTTTGCAGGATATGTCGCCGGCGATGGGCCGATCCACTGGTGGCACATCACGGCGTGGCGCTTTTGATCGCTTGCGCCGCCGCACTGGCGCAGTGACCCTTCTGCCGGTCCAATCGGTTTCATTGCGGGAGTTGAACTGTCGTGACGACGGAAACAAGAACCAGGTCCAACAGCCAATCCGGCCGCCTGTCATTGATGATCGACCTTGAACGCTGCATCGGGTGCAAGAGTTGCGAGGTGGCGTGCAAGCAGGAACATGGCCTGGGCCCCGGCGAATACCGCAACCGCGTGCTGTGGCTTGGCGACTTGTCGGCGCCAGCGCTCGACTTCCTCACCGTCGCCTGCCAGCACTGCGAGCGCCCGGCCTGCCTCAGGGCCTGCCCGGTCAATCCCAAGGCCAT
>JBKDZY010000203.1:0-2595 GCA_047971765.1 Hyphomicrobiaceae bacterium
TCACCCCGGTCAGTTCGGCCGCTGAACGCGCCGTCGCGCCTGCGCAGAAGTACTTCAGAAGCTCGATCTGGATACTTCTCGCAAGCCTGCTCCGACGTCTAGCTCTAACCATCTGACAAAATAGCCTTTCTCAGCTACCTATGTCAGCCCCTTAGCAAATATTTACTCACCTCAATACACGAGCAATTTCGCCCTTAGAGAGAAAAACGTTGTTCCATCTAATGCACCGCTTTTTGCAATGACCTGATGACAACGGCACATCTGCTCCGATTTGACACGCAAGGCACGATGGGCACCAGGATCAGAGTGAAGGAAACGCTGTTTTGACACAAGCCTTGTCACCACCGGACGCAACATGGGACGGGACAAGGCTTTCAGTTGAGCCTCCAGCATGCGATCAAGTTCGTTCCCAAAAGTGATTTTGCCATCCCTCACGGATGCGCAGGCGCCAGTGGTGGGGATCGGGACATTGCCCGGCAATCATGGTTCGAAACAGCAATTCGAAACACATCCAGGAATCGGAAGTCCCTGAAATGCAGCAAACGCCAACTTTGACGCTCGGTATGCCGGTCTACAATGCCGAGGCACTTGTTGCAGAGGCTCTCGAGTGCCTGCTCGCCCAGACTTTCCGCGATTTCGAGATCCATGTTTCCGACAATGCCTCGACCGACCGGACCCGTGAGATCGTCGAGGCCTACGCCGCCCGCGACTCACGCATCCGCCTTCAGGTCAACGAGACCAACATCGGCGCCACCAGGAATTTCGACAAGGTCGCCACCGACATTCGCTCCCCCTATTTCAAGTGGACGGCCCACGACGACCGCTACGAACCGACCTATCTCGAACGCTGCATTGCGGCATTGGAGAAGGACCCCGGCGCGGTTCTGGCCCATGCGGACAGCATATTCATCGACGAGGACGGACGCCCGTTCATCGAGGGGTGCAATCCCGGCGAATGGATCGAACGCAAATCCCATGCTCTCTATCGCGCGGACCCCATCGACCTGGGTGAGGCCGCCCACCCTCTGGCGCGCTTCCACCACGTCCTGTTCGGAAGCCTGTGGGGAACCCACATGTTCGGGGTCATCCGCACCAGCGCCCTCTATCGCACCCATTTCCTGCAGAACGTCCCAAGCTCGGACAGGCCGTTTCTGGCGGAGCTGGCCCTCCTCGGCCGCTTCAAGGGCGTACGCGAGCCCCTGTTCCTCAAACGCTTCCATTCCCGGATGACGCTTGCCCTCGATGCGGCGACCATCAAGACATATGTGAGCGGAGCCGACGACGACTATTCCCAGCGCCAGCGGCAACTGTCGGTCTACCTGGCAACGCCGAAGGACAAGCCAATCGGCTGGCTGACCAGGAATGCCTGCCGTGGCTTGGTCATTGCATACAGTCTCGGCGTCGTCAGCCGGCGGTTTCGGGGGATAGAACACCCCGCAGTTCGGCCAGCCCATCCATCGCCGGCCGCGCACCAGAACGAAGCAACTCCAAGCGCACATTGATCGCATTGGAAAGCGTCAAGGTCCAGAAGATGAACACGGAATTGCCAATACCAACCAGCCAGGCAGGCATCGCAACCTGCCCCTGCCGCCTGTGCGGCAAGCCGCTCGAACATACGTTCGTGGACCTTGGCACGTCCCCGCTGTGCGAGAGCTTCCTCGAAGCCCGCCACCTCGACCAGATGGAGCCAACCTACCCGCTGCGCGCGATGGTCTGTGACGCGTGCTTCCTCGTCCAGTTGAATGCCTACGTCTCGCCCGAGCACATCTTTTCCGAGTACGCCTACTTCTCATCCTACTCGACAAGCTGGGTCGAACATGCCCGCCGCTACGTCGACATGATCACCGAGCGGCTGGCGCTCGGTCGCGACAGCCTCGTCGTTGAACTCGCCTCGAACGATGGCTACCTCCTCCAGCATTTCCTGCCAAGGAACATCCCCGTGCTCGGCATCGAGCCTGCCGCCAACGTCGCCGATGTCGCCATCGGAAAAGGCATCAGGACCACGGTCGATTTCTTCGGCAAGCGCCTCGCTAGCGAGCTTGCCGCCCAGGGCATCAAGGCCGATCTGATCGCCGGCAACAACGTCCTGGCGCAAGTCCCCGATCTCAATGACTTCGTTTCCGGGATGCCGATCATCCTGGCACCCGAAGGCATCGTGACGCTGGAATTCCCGCATCTTGCCCGCCTCATCGACGAACGCCAGTTCGACACCATCTACCATGAGCACTTCTCGTATTTCTCCGCTGTTGCGGTCGAGCGCCTCGCCGCCCGCCACGGCCTCAGGATCGTCGACATCGAGGAATTGCCGACCCACGGCGGCTCCCTGCGCATCTACCTGGCCCACGCCGCCAGCAGCCACAAGCCAACCGCCAGCGTGGCCCGCGTCATCGAGGCCGAGAAAGCCCGCAACTTCCTGTCCCTCGGCGGCTACCAGGGATTCCAGGATGAAGTCCGCACCCTCAAGCACGAGCTGCTCGCCCTGCTCATTCAATTGAAGCGCGAAGGCAAGACCATCGTCGGCTACGGTGCCCCTGGAAAAGGCAACACGCTTCTCAACTATTGTGGCATCGGCCCGGATTTCCTCGACTTCACCGT
>JBKDZY010000204.1:0-2102 GCA_047971765.1 Hyphomicrobiaceae bacterium
CGGCCGAACACGAGCTTCATTCCGGTTGCACGTATTTCCGACATGCTGCTCAACCCTGGCGCTCCCTTCACCTACGAGGGCAAGGCCCACAATTATGCCGACATACGCCTGGTGTACTGGGCTGGCGGCAATCCCTTCCATCATCACCAGGATCTCGGGCGCTTTTCCGAAGCCTGGAGCCGCCCGGAGACCATCATCGTCCAGGACATCAACTGGACGCCCACGGCGAAACGCGGCGACATCATTCTGCCGGCCACGACCACGCTGGAGCGCAATGACATCTCAGGTGGCCGCCGGGCCGATATGATCTTCGCCATGAAACAGGCCGTTGCCCCCTTCAAGGACGCACGCGACGACTACGAGATCCTGAAGAGTCTCGCCCAGCGTCTCTGTGTGGAAGAGAAGTTCACCGAAGGCCGCGATCAGATGGGATGGTTGCGCCATCTCTATGACGAAACGCGCAAAGGAATTCTGGCGGCAGGCGGCGAGATGGTCGATTTCGACACGTTCTGGCAGGATGGGCTGGTCGAGGTGCCCCAGAAGCCGCACACCGCACCGCTTTTCGAATTCAGGGCCGATCCCGACGCCAACCCACTGAAGACCGAGTCCGGCAAACTCGTCCTCTACAGCGAAACGTTGGCCAGTTGCGCCTATCCTGATTGCCCTCCGCACCCGACCTGGATGGAACCGCCCGAATGGCTCGGCTCCAGGTCGCAGAAGGCCTATCCTTTCCATCTCATGTCGGCCCAGCCCAACGGCAGGCTGCACAGCCAGCTCGACTATGGCCGCGTCGCCCAGTCGGAAAAGCAGTCCGGCCGTGAAGCGCTCATGATCAATCCCGGCGATGCTGCGCGCCTCGGCCTCAAGGAGGGTGACACCGCCCTTGTTCGCAGTTCGCGCGGCCGCTGCCTTGCCGGCGTCCGCATCACATCCGATATCATGCCGAGTGTCGTGGTGTTGCCGACCGGCGCCTGGTGGCAGCCCATCGAGACGGCCGATGGTACATTGTGCGTTGCGGGCAACCCCAACGCGCTGACCCTTGATGTTCCGGCTTCCGCCTTCTCTGGCGGATGCGCCGCTCATACCTGTCTGGTTGCGGTCGAACGGTATGAAGGCAACGCGCCGTTGCCCGAGTTCCGCTATCCGGAACTGGCGACAGCGTGAGGTGTCAGACCCTGTTGGCCATCGGGCAAGCCAACCCCGGCATGCCTGATGGCCGGATTTCACCATGACCCACATCTACGTCGACGCAGATGCCTGCCCCGTGAAGGACGAAGTCGTTCGCGTCGCTGACCGCCACGGCCTGCCCGTCGCCTTCGTCTCCAATGCCTGGATGCGCCTTCCCGAAGGCTTGAAGGTCGAGCGCGTGATCGTTCCCGAAGGGCCGGACGCCGCCGACGACTGGATCGCGGATCGGATCACGGCCGCCGACATCGCCGTCACCGCCGACATCCCGCTGGCCTCGCGCTGTCTCAAGGCCGGTGCCCAGGTCATCGGCCCGACCGGCAAGCCTTTCACGGACGCCAGCATCGGCATGGCCATCGCCATGCGCGACCTCAAGCAGCATCTGCGCGAAACCGGCGCCCAGCAGACCTACAACGCCAGCTTCTCACGACGTGACCGGTCCACGTTCCTGCAGGCACTGGAAGAAGCAGTACAACGCATCAAGCGCAAGGCCCCTTGAACGGTCGGCTTTGCCGCGACGCAGATACCCGTTTTCGCGGGCCGCCCTTCCACTCCCGCAGCACTCGGGGCAGACTGGCAACACGAGACCAGTTTCGGGAGCCCGCCATGTCGTTGACCGTAAAGCCCCTCACCCCAACATTCGCCGCCGAGTTGACCGGCATTGATATCCGAAAGCCGCTCGACAACGCAACAATCGCCGGCATCCAGCGCGCCCTGGCCGAGCATCTCGTCCTCGTCTTCCCGGACCAGCAGATGGACGATGACCAGCAGATCGCGTTCAGCGGCATCTTCGGCCCACTGGAGACCACTCGCGGCGCCAATCCATCGAGCGGCACCGTGTTTGCGCGCCAATCCAACATCGACCTGGAGACAGGCGCTACCATCGACGCCGACGACCGGCGGATGCACTACCAGAA
>JBKDZY010000205.1:0-2082 GCA_047971765.1 Hyphomicrobiaceae bacterium
GGATGGCGATCATCACCGCGATCACGGCATGCAGTTGCAGCGCCAAACCGGCCGGAATTCGCTTCAGCCAGAGCATGTCGTAGGGCGTGTGCATCATCCAGGACAGGAAGCCGTCCGGAATGAACAGGAACCGCTCCTGCTGGGGAATTGTGTTCTGGACATACGCGATCCAGGGTTCGACGCCGAGGATCAGAAGACTGAGCGCGACAAGCCCCGCCGCGGTCATCAGTGCCGCCGCGATGGTGCGCCAGCATCCGTGGAAAAGCAGCGCGACCGCAACCAGAAGGCCGATCTGCGGTTTGACGGTCAGGATCCCGTAGAGCACACCCGCGAGCAGAGGACGGGTGGGCACCAGTCGCCAGGCGCCGATGAAGAGGGCTGCCAGCAGTCCGCCCGCCTGTCCCAGGAACAGGTTCAGCACGGCAACGGGTGAGATCACCAGCAGCATCGTCGCCGTCACGTCGGAACGGCGGGGGAGGCGACCGAGCGCAGCCGTGGTGAAGCCGATCAGGCCGCCAATCTGCCAGATGCCCCAGGCGGCGAAGTAGGGGAGTGCGGACAGCGGCAAAATCAGTGGAATGAGGTGCGGCGGATAGGACATGTTGCCGTAGCGGTGAGCTGCGCCGAAAGTGGCCTTGAGCGCTTCCCAGTAGGCCGTCAGGTCGTAGATCTCGGCAACGCGGCCCTCGAGCGCCAGACGTCCCGCCAGCCACAGAAAGCCGAAGTCTCTGCCGATGTAGGTACTGTGCTTGTCGAGCAGCCCTTCGCCGGGCCACCACAACCAAAACCCGACCACGAGAAGGGAAGGGAGGCCGATGATCGCGCCCCGCCTGAGAACATCACAATTCAATGCCGACATACGTTGTCCGATTTCGTCACGCTCGCTTAAAATTGAAAGTACCGCCCAGGAACTGACGTTCAGTTAACTGCGGAGTGCGGTCTACTACCAGCCTGGAGGAACTGCCCGAAGGGTAGGGCGAAAGAGCCTCCCGCAGGTCGGGGGACATGTGCGGTGGATGATCGACAAGCTGGCCGCCCCGGTCTATCACCTCGTCTTCATGCAGCGCCCGAGCCAGCACCCCTCGACCTCCAGCTCTCCCGTCGACCCGACGGACACCGCGGAGCCCTGCCGGGCTGCCCCTCGGCTGCGCGCCCTGCGGGCGCTGGCGCCTTACGTCTGGCCGCACGACCGGCCCGATCTGCAGCGCCGGGTCGTCCTCTCGCTGGTATTGATGCTGGCCGCAAAGCTCGTCACCGTGGCAATGCCGTTCACGTTCAAATGGGCAACGGATGCGCTTGTCGCCGCCTCGGGCGGACATGTGCCCGCCGCGCAGGCCGCATGGCTGATCGGAGCGCCCCTCGTTGCCACCTTGATCTACGGCCTTGCGAGGGTCGCAATGGTCGTGCTGACACAGTCCCGGGAGGGGCTCTTTGCCAAAGTGGCGATGCACGCGGTCCGCCGGCTGGGCCTTGCCACGTTCGAGCACATGCACCGGCTCTCGCTTCGGTTCCACCTCGAACGCAAGACGGGTGGCCTGACGCGCGTCCTCGAACGGGGCCGGACGGGCATCGAGAACATCACGCGGATGACGCTGATGACGCTCATCCCGACCATCCTCGAGTTCATCCTGGTGCTGGCCGTTCTGGCCTACGAGTTCGACTGGCGCTACGTGGTGATCGTGCTGGCGATGATCGTCGGCTATCTCGCGTTCACGGTGCGGGCGACGGAATGGCGTGTCGGTATCCGCCGCCAGATGAACGAGAGCGACACCGATGCCAACACGAAGGCGATCGACAGTCTCCTGAACTACGAGACGGTGAAATACTTCGGCGCGGAGGCACGCGAGGCCGCGCGCTACGACGCCTCGATGGCTCACTACGAGCAGGCCTCCGTTCGCACATACACCTCACTTGCCGTGCTCAATACCGGTCAGGCCGTGATCTTCACCATTGCCCTGACTATCTGCATGGCGCTCACGGCGCGCGAGGTGGCACTGGGTGCGGCCAGCGTCGGCCAGTTCATCATGGTCAACGCCCTGATGCTGCAGCTCTTCATTCCGCTGAACTTCATGGGCATGGTGT
>JBKDZY010000206.1:0-19032 GCA_047971765.1 Hyphomicrobiaceae bacterium
ATCATCGGTACCTTCTTTGTCAAGCTGGGTGCAAACAACTCGATCATGGGGGCCCTCTACAAGGGCTTCATCGCGACGGGCATCCTGTCGCTGATCGCCCTCTACTTCATCACGGATTCGCTGCTCGGCATGAGCACGACATTCACGGCGAAGGGCCTGACGTTCACCGGCATGGACCTGTTCTGGTGCGGCGTGGTCGGTCTTGCGATCACCGCTGCGATCATCGTGGTGACGGAGTACTACACCGGCGTTGGCTACCGGCCGGTGACCTCCATCAGCCAGGCTTCGGTTACCGGTCACGGCACCAATGTGATCCAGGGCCTTGCCGTATCCCTTGAAGCGTGTGCGCTGCCTGCATTGATCATCATTGCCGGCATCATCATCACCTTCAAGCTTGCCGGCCTCTTCGGCATCGCCATCGCGGTGTCGAGCATGCTGGCCCTGGCCGGTTTCGTGGTGGCGCTCGATGCCTTCGGTCCGGTCACGGACAACGCCGGTGGCATTGCGGAAATGGCGGGGCTTCCGAGCGAGATCCGCAAGACCACGGACGCGCTTGACGCGGTTGGCAACACCACCAAGGCGGTGACCAAGGGCTACGCCATCGGTTCGGCGGGGCTTGGCGCACTCGTGCTCTTCGCAGCCTACAACGAGGACTTGAAGTACTTCATATCGGGTGCGCACGAAGGGTCGATGTTCCACGGCCTGAGCGTCGATTTCTCCTTGTCGAATCCCTATGTCGTCGTCGGCCTGCTGTTCGGTGGCCTGCTGCCCTATCTCTTCGGTGGCATCGCCATGACGGCCGTCGGCCGTGCGGCTTCGTCGATCGTCGAGGAAGTGCGCCGCCAGTTCCGCGAAAAGCCGGGCATCATGGAAGGCAAGGACTAGCCTGTCTTTGAGCGTGCTGTCGAGATGCTGACACGGGCCGCGATCAAGGAAATGATCGTGCCGTCGCTGCTGCCGGTGCTGTCGCCGATCGTGTGCTTCTATGTGGTGAAGTGGATTGCCGGTCCGGGCAATGCGTTCGCCGCGCTGGGTGCGATGCTGCTGGGTGTCATCGTGACGGGCGTGTTCGTCGCCATTTCGATGACGGCCGGTGGTGGTGCCTGGGACAACGCCAAGAAGTCTTTCGAGGATGGCTTCATCGACAAGGACGGCGTGAAGCACCTCAAGGGTTCGGAAGCGCACAAGGCTTCGGTCACGGGTGATACGGTCGGCGATCCCTACAAGGATACGGCTGGTCCGGCGGTCAATCCGATGATCAAGATCACCAACATCGTGGCGCTGCTGCTGCTCGCGGTTCTCGGCCACTGATCACAGATAATGGCGTCGTGCATCCTGGGGTGCACGACGCTTTCCTGGTTGATCCATCCGGATTGACCGAGGTTGGAAATGAAAGCCCCCGCGTCCGGTCGGATGCGGGGGCTTTCTTTTGGTTACCGGAGCTTCTCAAGCGGGGATGCGGTGGCAATGGCTCGTGGAGATCAGCGGCTCAGAAGGCGTAGGCCGGGAAGAATTTGTCGATGTCGGATTTCCAGTCGCGTTCGTAGGCCTCGAGCATGTCCTCGGCCACAGTTCGGCCCTTCGCGAGAACCTCGTGGACGGGCTGGAGGTAGCGGCGTTCATCTGCGCCCCTGGCGTCCAGCCGCGCGCGGGCCTTCAGACCTTCCTCCGCGATGGCGCCCACCTCGCGTGCAATGTCGAGGAGCTTCATCCGGCGGAACGGGGTGGCGAGGGCGGTGCGGGGTACCCCGTTGCGCAAATCCTGGCGCTCCTCGTCGGTCCAGCCCTTCACCACATCCCAGGCCGCGTCGAGACATGTCTGGTCGTAGAGAAGGCCAACCCAGAAGGCCGGCAGTGCGTTGATCTGGGCTTCCCGGCCACCGTCTGCGCCTCGCATCTCCAGGAAGCGCTTGAGGCGCACCTCGGGAAAGACGGTTGTGATGTGATCGGACCAGTCGTCGATGGTCGGCTCCAGACTGGCAAGTTCGGGCCGGTTGAGTTTCCTGGCGAGGTTGCCCGACATGTAGTCACGGAAGGAGGCGCCGGCGACGTCGATGTACTCGCCCTCGCGGTAGATGAAGTACATCGGCACGTCGAGCACATATTCGGCGTAACGCTCGAAGCTCATGCCGTTTTCGAACACGAACGGCAGCATGCCGGTGCGCTGGCGGTCGGTGTCGCGCCAGACCTCGCTTCTGAGGGAGAGATAACCATTGGGCTTTCCCTCCTTGAACGGTGAGGAGGCGAAGAGGGCAGTTGCCAGCGGCTGCAGCGCCAGGGAGACGCGCAGCTTCTTGACCATGTCAGCCTCGTCCTTGAAGTCGAGGTTCACCTGGATGGTCGCCGTTCGGTACATCATGTCGAGGCCGTGATGGCCGACCTTCGGCATGTAGCGCGTCATCACGGCATAGCGGCGCTTGGGCATCTGTGGTGTTTCGGCCAGCGTCCATTTCGGCGAAAAACCGGTGCCGAGGAAGTTGAGACCGAGATCGCTGCCGATGGCCTTGACCTGTTCCAGGTGCTCGTGCGTTTCGGCACTCACTTCATGGAGGGTCTCGAGGGCCGCCCCCGACAGCTCGAACTGGCCGCCAGGTTCCAGCGAGACCGTGGCGCCGGGTTCGTCATCTGGCCGCTTCAGGGCAATGATGTTGTCGCCCTCGGCAATCGGCTGCCAGCCATGGCGCGCGATCAACTCGGTCAGGATGGTGCGGATGCCGCGTGGCCCCTGATACGGCACCGGCCTCAGGTCGTCGGTCTGGAACGGAATTTTTTCATGTTCAGTCCCGATCCGCCATTGTTCCTTTGGCTTGGACCCTACGCTGAACCATTCGACCAGGTCGTTCCTGGAGGTGATGGGTGCTGAGGGAGAGCCATCCTGACGGGTCGACATGTGCTTGCCTCGGGCTTGTTGCTCGGTGATGGCCGCCGCGGACGAAACCCACTGGCTAGCGAGGCACGTTTATGGCCGTGAGCGGGGCCTTGCACAAGAGCTGAGCACACAATCCCATGCTGTGGCGAGCACGTTTTGTTGGCCTGAGAAGAGGTCATGATCTAGTTGAGGAAACCTCAACCATGGCGCGGACCAAGATCCCGCCAATCCCCAAGAACGGCGTTGACGAGGGAAAGGGCTGCCACGGCCGCCGTGTCGGCCCGCATGATCCGCGGGCCGAGCGACAACCGCACCGCGAAATCGAGGTTTGCCAGGCGTTGCCGCTCGCCGTCAGAGAAGCCACCTTCGGGGCCGATCAGGACGGCCAGCGGCCCTTCGGGCAGGGTTCGCAAGGTCCTCACCGGATCCGGATCAGGGGCGGCTTCATCGCAGAAGATCAGGCGTCGGTCCCCCGGCCAGCCGTCCAGAAGGTGCGTGAGCGCCATGGGTTGGGCGACGTCAGGGATGCGCAGGATACCGCACTGCTCGGCAGCCTCGATGACGTTGGCCTTCATGCGATCCAGGTTGATCCGTTCGGCGACGGTATGCTGCGTGATGACAGGGACGAGACAACTTGACCCCAGTTCAACGGCCTTCTGGACCATGTAATCAAGGCGTGAGCGCTTCAATGGCGCAAACACGTAGTGGAGATCGGGACCCGAGGTCTGCTGGCGGATCTGCTCCTGGATCTCGAGGGCGGCCGCTCGCTTTCCTTCGCGCCGGACGTGTGCCCGCCATTCCCCGTGACGGCCATTGAACACATGCAGGCGGGCCCCGTCGTTGAGCCGCAGCACGTTGATGAGGTAGTTGGCGTGCTCCCTGGAGAGGGCCAGGCGGACGCCGGATGCGAGATCGTCGACGACATAAAGCCTCTGGGCGCGGAAGTCGTAGGGTTCACTCATGGGAGTCCATGTAGCAGGCCGCGGCCGTCTTGCAAGGTGGCATGGGGCGCTGCGATGCCATGGATGAGGAGGGCGGGGGCGTGGAGGGATGACGAATTGGCGGTTGCGGCTTGAAGCGCATCCTGGTTTACCAACGGCGAATCATGGCTGGGCGAACGACCAGGCCTTTGGTACGGACTTGAGAGCGGACTGCGATGAGTGAACACGTTTCCACCGATCTGCGCGCAGCGCCGACGGTTCCGGACGCAAAGCCCGACAACTGGGTGCACCGGTTGGCGCCGACGGTCGTGCGTCCGTATCTGCGCCTGGCGCGGCTCGACCGTCCGATCGGAATGTGGCTGTTGCTGTTCCCGTGCTGGTGGGGGCAGGCGCTCGGCCAGACGGCGGCGGGTGACCGTTGGTTGAACGTCTGGTTCCTGCTGCTGTTCATGATCGGGGCACTGGTCATGCGAGGGGCCGGGTGTACCTATAATGATATTGTCGACCGGAAGTATGATGCGGGTGTCGCGCGGACGCGGGGGCGGCCCATTCCATCCGGCGAAGTGACCGTGCGGCAGGCCGTGGCGTTCATGGTCCTGCAGTGTCTGATCGGGCTTGCGGTGCTACTGCAATTCAACTGGCCGACGGTGTGGCTTGGGATCGCGTCGTTGGCTCTGGTCGCGGTCTATCCGTTCATGAAGCGGTATACCTATTGGCCCCAGGTGGTTCTCGGACTGACGTTCAAATGGGGGGCGCTGGTTGGCTGGTCGGCGATCAGGGGGCAAGTAGAGTGGCCCGCTGTCGTTCTCTATGCCGGGTCGATCCTGTGGACCGTGGCCTACGACACAATCTACGCGCACCAGGACAAGGAAGACGACCTCTCGCTGGGCCTGAAATCGACTGCGATCCGTTTTGGCGAAACAACTCAAGCTTGGTTGTGGGGCCTTTACACTGGTGCGCTGGCGCTCTGGTCGGTGGCGGCGTGGATGGCTGGTGCGGGCGTCTTCACGGGCGTTGGGTTGGTGGTTGCCGCGGCATTCTTCGTCTGGCAAATCACCACGCTCGACATGGATAATCCGGAGAACTGTATCACTCGTTTCCGGTCCAATCGTTTCGTCGGTTGGCTGTTCGTCGCGGGCATTGCGCTCGACATGGCAACTGGGGCAACCGGGATGTAGATAGTTATGCACCCGGCTCGCTGGGTGTGGGTCTTTCGAACCACTGAGCCGGGCGCTATGCCTGCCTGTTGACAATGCGTTTGGCCGGGCCTCCTGAGCGCCGACGAGCTTATATTACCGCAATGCGCGTAAAGATTGCTTAAATGAAAAACGCAATCAAAAGTAGTTTTCACTCTTGTTCGCCAGGGCAGATTTTGCGTTGCCTGCAAGCTGGAGGAGGGTTGCGGCATGAGCGGACGTAAAGATCGGAAATCGTCCACCGACGGGACGCCCGAGGGTGGTCTGGACTGGCCTGATCTTTCGGGGCGGCTGATCGAGGATGGCCGCGCGCATGTGTTGCCGGTTCGGGTTTATTTCGAGGACACGGATTTTTCGGGGCTTGTGTATCATGCCTCCTACGTGCGGTGGTTCGAGCGCGGTCGCTCCGATTTTCTCCGGTTGATCGGAAGTGAGCACCGGGCGTTGATTGATGGGACAGCGACAGGGGTGCCGGCGGCTTTCGTGGTGCGAAGGTTGTCGCTGGAGTACATCCGGCCCGCGCGGATCGACGATGTGCTGGAAGTGACAACTCGGACCGGGGCGCTGACGGCGGCGACACTTGTGCTTGACCAGCTTGTCAGTCGTGGTGGTGTGGTTCTGTGCGAGGCACAGGTGACGGTCGTCCTGGTCAGCGCGGAAGGCCGTGTGCTGAGGCTTTCCCCAGCGTTGCGTGGCCGGTTGCAGGGTGGTTCCTGAGCAGCGACGAGCCGCGTTTGGCGCAGGCGCACATATGCCGCTCTTCTATCGGGCGTGCCTATTTCAAACCGGACGATTGTGGCGGGCGGCCCGCCATGGCGGCCTCCCAGATCGTGAAGGCCTGGCGGGTTTCGGCGACATCATGGACACGCACGATCGCCGCGCCTTGTTCCGCTGCCGAGATGGCGGCGGCCAGTGATCCAGGCAAGCGGTCTGCGCTATCGAGCGCGCCGGTCAGTGCGCCGATGAAGCGCTTGCGCGAGGCACCGAACAAGATGGACGCGCCGAGACTGTGGAACAGGCTCAAACCCGCCATCAGCTCCAGGTTGTGCGCGACAGTCTTTCCGAAACCGATTCCCGGATCGACGATCAGGCGATCCGGCGGCAGGCCAACGCGTTGGCACAGGTCGACGCGTGCGGCCAGCATATCGAACACATCGAGCAGGACATTCTGGTAATGGGGGGCCTGCTGCATGGTCTTGGGGTCGCCCTGGGCGTGCATCAAGACCACAGGGAGGCGGGTTTCGGCAGCGACGCGGAGGCTGTTGGGGTCGAATCCCAGTGCGGAGACATCGTTCAGAATGTGAACGCCGGCCAAGGCTGCACGGCGCATGACTTCGGCCTTGCGGGTGTCCACGGAAATGCGGGCCCGGACCTTTCCGACGAGTCCTTCGATAACGGGCAGGACGCGGCGCAGTTCCTCGTCGACGGGCACGGGGTCCGAACCGGGGCGGGTGGATTCGCCACCAATGTCGATGAAATCGGCGCCATCTTCCTCGAGCTGGAAAGCATGGTCGATCGCGGCCCGGGCGCTGGCGAAACTGCCGCCATCGGAAAAGCTGTCCGGCGTGACGTTGACGATCCCCATGATCCTTGGGCGATCGGTCGGCAAACCCGCGATCGAGGTGCGGGGCAGGGTCAGGCGGTCGAGTGTGTGCTTCAAGGTCGCGGCTGCGGGTCCCCCGCGGGCGATGGCATTGCGCGCGTCGGGCGGCGAGATGATCCGCCGGTCAATGCTGCCGTCGCCGTGACGTTGAATGAGTTCGAGCGCGGCGAAGACCAGGTCCTCACGGTCGCCGATGCGGATGACCTTGTCGGGCGCGGCGTTGATTCGGCCGGGAGGATGGACAAGACGGCCGACAGGGCGAAGGTAGGTGCGTGTGGACATGGGCAGACGGGCCGCACTCTGATCCTGCTTGAGGGTGCACGAAAACCTGTTCCTGATAGCAAACCAGGAGGCTGGCGCGAAGGTTCCTTGACCCGTTCAAGTTTCCAAAAACGGCGGTTATGTGGTGCTGGTGTAGACGGCGTCTACCCCGTTCGCCTCAACGCGCGCCTTCACCCCCGACAGAAACCTGGGAGCCGTTGTAGGGTTGGCGCGGGTTATTCATCCAGGTGAAGCCGATGACGCACAAGGCCAGCAACGTGATAAGAACAGCGCCCATAATATCGCGCCGTCCCTGCGGCACGCGGCGACGCCAATCTCGAAGATCTGATTCGGGCCTGATCATAAACAGACTAAAACAGGTGTCCCGGTTAACGGGACAGAGCGCTGTTGGCCGCGCGACAGAAATACACAGAGCCCGAAATTGTCGTTTTGCGCGATCACGCAAGGAAATAGACAGGTGGGACGCCGGTCAAAGCCGGCGCACCATGCAACCTGAGACGAGAATCAGGAAAGCCACCAGAACCACGAAAAATTCATGGCCCATGATCCATGGAAGGTCTGCCCGCGCAAACTTCGAGATGGTGGCAATGACGACGAGAACGATCGACAACGTGAAGGTCACGATGCCGGGTGCCTTGAGACCCATGCGCGACTGACTCCCCTGATTGGGCCGCCCTTGCGGTAGCCCGTTGTGCGTTGGTCATGAGCGGGTGTCACGCAAGCGTCAGCCGTTGCGATTCGACCCGTCGTCACATCCGGTAGCAAAATGAATGTCTGCCGACCAGCGTTCTCGCGCAAGACCTGGGGGTAACTGCAACTGATTTGTGAAATTTGCCATTCCAGGCTGCGGTTTTGGTGGGCGGGTGACGCACAACCCCATCGGTTTGGCGTTCGGCTCTAGACGGAGGTGGTTGTTGTCTGGCCGCCGCGTCTGCGCGCTGGCCGTCGTCCAAAGAACACCCGGAACACCATCATCAGGAAGACGAGCCCGATACCTGCAATGCCGATCAAGGCGTAAGGGTAGCGGGCGATGAGAATGCGAGGAGAGATCTGGCCGTCTTTCACAGCCTGGACGTCATGCACGAACAAGAGCGTGTCGAACAGGTCTTCCTGGCGAAGCATGACGCGGAGGGCCGCGGTCTGGTCACGGCTGGCCAACACGGCCTGCTGTACGCTTTCCGGTTTTACGACGTTCATTGCGGCCGGGTTCTGGGCGACCGTCTCGATGAGCAGCCTGCCTGCGTCCGGCCTGAGCGCCGAGAGGTAGTGCGCCAGGCTCTTGAGGCCCGTGGTGTCGATATGGCGGGCCAGCGATTTCAGGTTGGCGTTGTCGAGCTGCAGCAATCTCTGGAGGGTGTTGCGGTCGAGGCTCGCCAGCCGTTCGATCGCTAGCCTGTCGTCGAGGGCCAGAATGCGGCGGAGCATGTCCCGGTTGAACGTGTCCGGTGAAGCCTGGCGATGAATTTCGTATTTCACGACGGTGGGCAGCAGGGCGTCTCCGGCGAGGGCGCGCCATTTGAAGCCGAGATCGAGAGACCGTGTGTCCCGCGCGATATCCATCGCCGCGTTGGGCCATTTGGCGACGGCCTCACCCAGGCTTCCGTCTGCAACCCGGTCCATGAGTGCGGGCTCGCCGCCTGATACGAGCTGGAGGGAAACGGCTTCGTCGAGCCGGGAGATCCTGTCTGGACTCACCGAGTTGATGAACTGCTTGAATCTCGGCACCCGTTCCGCGATTTCGAGCACCTTGGCATGGGCCTGCCGGAACTTGTCCCAGGCGCCGATGACGGCATCGGCGGTTCGTTCGCCGATTTCGTGCAGATGATTGTCCACTTCGGTGGAAATGGTCTTGGCGAGTTCGGCCTGCACCTTGTCCCGGGTGTCGTTGGACTTCATTTCGGTGGCGATGATGGGAAGAACGCCGTTGCGCAACTCCCAGATGTCCTTGGCGATCAGGGCCAGTCCGATGCCACCTGCGACGGCGGAGACAACGCGCCCCAGGACCGCGCCGACCAGGCGCTGGCCGACACGGCGTGCGAGGTTGCCGAGCTGGCGGCGCAGGATGACCATCACCAGGCCGGCGATGCCCTCCTTTCCCTCCACGAGGATCTGGCCTTTCGATACGGAGGCCTTGGCCTGGTTGGCGTCAATGGTGAGTTTTTCCCCGGCATCCTTGGCCACGGCGAGTGCAACCATGCGCCCGAAGCGGGGCCCAAGGTTGTCCCTGAGGCACCTGGTGGCCTCCTCTGAGGCTTCGCCGGTTGCAAGTTCAAGGCGGTTGCCGATCTGCCGGCTGACACCTTCGGCCAGGGTCTCGAACGCCGTCCTCATTGGTTCGGCGTGGTAGACACGTTCGGCTGCGGCGGTTGCAAGTTTTTCCTGTGTCGCGCGCGAGGCGAGGCTGGTTATCAGCTCACTCCAGCTCGTTTCCTGGCGGATTTCTTCAAGGGTCTTGCCGACCTGTCGATCAAGGATGGCGTCGATGTCGCCCTGGCGCCATTCCTCGGCGACGATTGGACGATAGTCGAGACCCTTGATGGCGCGTTCGAGGGTGGCGATGGTCACGGCCTGGATGGCGGCCTTGAAACCGGCATCATCGCGCGCGAGGCAGGCTTCATAGTCGGTGCGGACCGGGATGGCGACCGTGGGGGAGGTTGCAGGTGCGGTGATGACAGGCGTTGGCGGCCCGCCGGCGGTCTGGGCGAAGGTTTGTGCCGGACCTGAAACGAGGAGCAGAATGGCCGCTGCGCCGTGTCCCATCTGTTGGCGTATGCTCAACGCGCTATCCCCATCTTGCTGGTGCATCCGCCGGGGCCCGGGCGAAGGGTGCGGGAACGAACCGTTCGGCGGAAACGCTCAAGACCTGCAATTGAACCGTGGCGGTGTGGTGACCGTCCTTCCAGCGTGCGTGGCAAGTGTTACACCAGACGCGCTGAAACCCCCGTTCCTGCGTCGCTGCCGTGGCCCCTCGGGCGGCAGGACTGGTCACAGGATAGGATTACCAGGGTGAATGGCGCGTTTATGGCCGATGTGAGTGTTTTCCTCAGCGATTTGAAGCTGGTGCGGACTGGAGGTCTCCCGAACGGGTCAAAACGGACACCTGGCGGCCTGGATGCAATGGCTGGGTCCGTGCATTGTGGTGATCTGGTCCGGGTGCGAGGCGAGCGGAACTGTTAACCGGCATACGTGTGCCCGATGCCGGTTCCTGGAATGTTCGTGTCGTTTCAATGAATTGCGTGGCGGGAGTATATTGATGCGGAACGGCGGCGCTGTGTCATTATCAGTCGTTGTCCGCCTGCTGATTGTCCGTCACCAGTTCCGCGGCAATGCATGAGAATGCGGCGGAGAGGGCTGATCAGTGAGATGAGCAACCTCTTGCTCATCCTTAATATGTAGCATTTTATATGATATTGAGAAAAATTCGCCAAATCATATGGTTGTCAAATTCGTCTGTGGCGGTGTTGCTACACGGATCGTTGGAGTTCCAGCCTTTACAAGGCTTTGAATTGACTCTCCGGGCACATCAAACCTTCATGCCGCGTTCGGCTTTGGTCGACATCGAAGGGGCAGCCGACTGAAAGACTACATTTACGATGACTTGCGGCACGACTTTTGCGTCAATCAAAGTAACAGTTACTGATGATAGCGTGTTGTCCTGACTGAATAAATACGTCGTTGGAACAGCAACCTGGTGTAACGTGCCCGTATCACGTGACAAATGCCGCGTTCTGGTGGACTTCGATGGGACGATCGCGTCTGTCGATACCACCGATCTTTTGTTGGAGCGCTTTGCCCTTCCCGCGTGGGAGGACATCGAGAGCGAGTGGAAGGCCGGCAGGATCGGCTCCCGCGAGTGCATGCTCCGGCAGATCGATCTGGTTCGCGCCACACCTGAAGACATGGCTGCATTCGTGGAGACGCTGGACATCGATCCGGCGTTCCCGGGTTTCGTCGCTCTGTGTCAGGCGGAAGGACTGGACGTGGCCGTGGTGTCGGATGGTCTCGACCGGACGGTCGGTGCCGTGCTCGCGCGCCATGGGTTGTCGCTTCCATTTCATGCCAACCATCTCGCATGGATGGGCGGCGACCGGTGGCGACTGAGCTTTCCCAACGCACGGGAGGATTGCAGGGCCCTTTCCGGGAACTGCAAGTGCCAATTCGCAGAGGCTCCAGTGGGGACGATCCGAGTGGTTGTCGGGGACGGGCGCTCGGACTTCTGCGTGGCCGGGCAATCAGAGCTGGTACTGGCCAAGGGGGCGCTTGCGGCGCATTGCCAGGCAAGTGGCATTCCGCACTTCCCGGTTCAGTCGTTTGGTGAAGCAACCCCGCTCCTCAAGGCGTGGCTGGATAGTAGCGTTTTCCACGGTCCGGAGCGGACCGGGCGAATCGAGGGATAAGGCACTCCATGGACAAGGCGATGCATTGGACGGACGGATCTGCGGCAGGCTCGCCGGCGATGTCGGAGGCCGAGCTGCTGGCGCTTGAGGCGCAATACTGCTCGTTCGGTGACACGGTGCATTATACCGAGCCGCCAAAGATCTTTGCCGATGCGCAGGGTTCCTTCATCTACGACATGGCGGGCTCTGAGTATCTCGACCTGCAGATGTGGTATTCGGCGGTCAACTTCGGCTACAAGAACGAGCGGATCGCGGATGCCGTGCGCCGCCAGCTCGATACGCTACCGCAGGTGGCCTCGCAGTATCTTCACCGTGAGAAGATCGAACTCGCGGCCATGATTGCCATGGATGCCGAGGCGAAGTTCGGCGAGAAGGGCCGCGTCCACTTCAATGTGGGCGGCAGCCAGGCCGTCGAGGACAGTCTCAAGCTCGTTCGTAACGCCAAGGGCAAGTCGCTGATGTTCGCGTTCGAGGGCGGCTATCATGGCCGCACACTCGGAGCATCCGCGATCACATCATCCTATCGCTACCGGCGCCGCTATGGTCACTTCGGTGATCGCGCCATGTTCCTGCCGTTTCCCTACCACTTCCGCGGCCCGAAGGGCATGTCGAAGGAGGAACTGGGCGAGCAGTGCGTCGCGAATTTCCGGCGGCTGTTCGAGAGCGAGTATCATGGCCTGTGGGATCCGAAGACGAAGCAGTGCGAGTATGCCGCGTTCTACATCGAGACGATCCAGGGCACGGGCGGCTATGTCGTTCCTCCGATGAACTTCTTCAAGGGCCTGAAGAAGGTTCTTGATGATCACGGTATCCTGCTGGTGGTCGACGAGGTCCAGATGGGCTTCTACCGCACGGGCAAGCTGTGGTCGGTCGAGCATTTCGGTATCACACCGGATGTGCTGGTTTTCGGCAAGGCGCTGACCAACGGCCTGAACCCGCTGTCGGGCATCTGGGCGAAGGAAGAACTGATCAAGCCGGAGGTGTTCCCGCCGGGATCGACGCACTCGACCTTCAACGCCAATCCGATGGGGACGGGGGTCGCGCTCGAAGTGATGAAGATGCTCGCAGAGAGCGACTACGAGACCACGGTGCGCGAAAAAGGCCGACATTTCCTCGACGGTCTCGAGTATCTCAAGAAGCGCCACAAGATGGTTGGCGATGTCGATGGTCTCGGCCTCGCGCTCCGCATGGAAATCTGTGAGCCGGCGGACAGTTTCACTCCGTCCAAGCGGCTGGTGGACCTGATGGTGGACGAGGCGTTCAAGGCAGACCTCGAGGCGCGCGGCAAGCGCTACGGGCTCGTGCTCGATATCGGCGGCTACTACAAGAACGTCGTCACGCTTGCGCCGAATCTCGACATCAGCAACGACGAGATCGATCTGGCAATCGAGCTTCTCGACCAGCTCATGAGCCGGGTCGAGAAGATCGAAGCCTGATCCGGGCGGCCGGCCGTGATGGCCGGCCCTCAAACGTTGAACGCAAGGGGCGGGGGCCCCGCATTTGGTAACCAGGCGACGCTGCGTAGTTTGGCGTCCTTTTCTCGGGTGCGGAATAAATGAGTAAACCGCAGGTCATATCAGCGCGTGCAACCGACGAGGGCGAGCGCATTCCGGACCGATCCACATTCCATCTGGGCAGTCGCGTGGGTTTTCTGCTTGTGCACGGCATGGGTGGTACGCCGGTTGAATTGCGGTATCTGGCGCAGGGGCTGGCGCGGGCGGGCTACACCGTCCTGTGCTGCCAGTTGGCGGGGCACTGCTCGACGGTCGAGCGGTTGCGTAATTCCACCTGGCAAGACTGGTATCGCAGTGTCGAGGAGGCCCACGACCGCCTCAAGGAGCATTGCGATGTCATTATTGCTGGTGGCTTGTCGATGGGAGCGATTCTGGCGGCCCACCTGGCGCAGAACCGGCCGAAGGAGGTCCAGGCGCTGGCACTCTATGCGCCGACGCTGTGGCTGAACGGCTGGTCGATGCCGTGGTACAGCCCGATCCTGCGCCTGATCCGCCCGTCCCGCGTCCATGTGACCATGTCCCTGCCGGAGCACGAGCCCTACGGGTTGAAGGATGAGCGGGTGCGGGCACTGGTCGTGCAGAGCATGCAATCCACCGACAGTTCGCAGGCGGGGGTGTTCTGCACACCGGTGCGCTGCTTCTCCAATTTCAATGTCCTGTGCGACAAGGTGAAACCGCGTCTCGGCGAGATCAACGCGCCGACATTGATCATGCACCCGCGGGAAGACGATCTGGCGGATATCAACAACGCCTATTATCTGCAGCGTCGCCTCAATGGACGTGTCGAAATGGTCGTGCTCGAGGACAGCTACCATATCATCACTCTGGACAAGCAGCGTCAGTTGGTGGTGGAGCGGTCACT
Source organism: Hyphomicrobiaceae bacterium (assembly GCA_047971765.1). GTDB lineage: Bacteria > Pseudomonadota > Alphaproteobacteria > Rhizobiales > Hyphomicrobiaceae. The sequence goes on from JBKDZY010000206.1 coordinate 13,665, forward strand.
CGCCTTTGCAGCAGATATTGCACGCGCGAACCAGGAACTGATCAAGGAGCAGCCAGGGAAAGTGATGGCTGCTGCCGAGTGACGGAATAGTGTTGCCAGTTGGACCGCACATTCTGAAGGGGACACAGGCATGGCGCATGATGGCGCTGGTTATGCGGCGACCGGTGACCGCCCGGTCGGCGAGCTTCGATGCGAGGTGCTGCCGGGTATAGCGGCACTGGGCGAGGCGGAATGGTGCCGGTTGTTTCCCGACGAGGGCGAGGGGTGGACGTACTACCGGGCCGTGGAAACGAAGCCGCCTCCCGGTTTCCGCTTCGAGGCATTGGCGGTGCGGGATGGGCTTGGGCGCCTCGTTGGCGCGGCACCGTTGTTCCACATCGTCTATCGGCTGGATACGCCGCTGCAGGGCCGCTTGCGGCCATTGGGTGACTGGCTGCATCGGATGATGCCGCGGGTTGTTGCCCATCCGGTTCTCGGGATCGGGTCGCCGCTCACGGACCGGTGTCATCTGGGGATTGATCCCGCACTCGATCCTGTCGGCCGCCAGGCTGTTGTTGAGGTGATGTTGCGGGCTCTCGACGAGAAGGCCAAGGCCGAGGGCATTCGTATCCTGGCGGTGAAGGACCTTGCCGATCGCGAGGCGGGCGATATCCATCCAGCCTTGCGACACGCCGGTTTTTCACGCATTGCCGGTCTGCCGGTCTGTGTTCTCGATCTCCCCTTCAAGGACGAGGCGGCCTATATCCAGTCGCTGTCGGCCAATAACCGATCGGTTCTGCGCCGCAAGCTCAAGACGGCGGGAGCGGTCGAGCTTGAAACCGTGACGTCGATCGACGGCCTGGAGGACGAGATCTTCTCGCTCTATGAGGAGACGCGCGCCAACAGCCGTTTTGATTATGGCGATTTCGAGCAGTTGACGCCGGCCTATTTCAGGGACGTGGTTGCAGCACTCGGCGCGGAGCGGGCAGCTGTCATCCTGGCTCGGGTCGAAGGTCGTCTTCTGGCGATGAAGCTGCTCTTCATCGAGAAGGAACGCATCATCGACAAGTTCTGGGGCATGCGGTACCCGGACGGGCGCAATCACAATCTGTTCTTCGTGTGCTGGATGGAAGGCGTCAGGTTTGCGCTTGGCCACGGTGTGCGGCAATACCAATCCGGTCAGACGGCCTATGCCCAGAAGGTCAAGCTCGGGAGCCACCTGGATCCGATGTGGGTCTATTTCCGTCACCGGTGGCCACTGGTGAACCGGATCTTCCGTCGTGTGGCCCCGATGATCGCTTTCGACAAGATGGACCCTGAATTGCAGGACATCAGGGCGCGGGAGAAGGCCGCGGACAACGCCTGAGATGGGGCATCGCGGCGTGCCGGCACGGATAGTGTTGGCCGTGCTGGTTCACCCGGCTTCCCGTCACGAGTGCCACAAGCGTCTGCTCGCGATGTCGGCGCCCTTCACGAGGCTTTCAAGCTTGGCATAGGCGACCTTCGGATCGACCATGCGGTCGCCGGCGAAGGCCGCAAAGCCGGAGTCGGTGCAGGCGATGACGCGCTCGCGGCCGACAACCGTTGCAAACTGTTCCAACCGGCCAGCCACCACTTCGGGATGCTCGACGTAGTTGTTGGTGACGTCGATGACGCCGGGCAGCAGAACCTTGTCGTCCGGCAGGGGGATCGACTTGAAGACGCGCCAATCATGCTGGTGGGTTGGTGTTGCCGACTCCAGGACAAGCTGGCCCGGACGGCCGCGCAGGATGATCGGTAGAATGCTTTCGAGCGCAATGTCGTGGGTGTGCGGCCCTTCGTAGTTGCCCCAGGACACGTACATCCGCAGCCGTTCGGGTGGCAGGCCTGCCAATGCCATGTTGAGCGCCTCGATCTGCTCTGTCGCGTGGTTGAGGAAGGCCGCATCGCTCGCGTTCTTGAAAATCGTGTGACGTCCCATGGCGAGGTCGGGGCAATCAATCTGCAGATCGAAACCGGCCTCGATGATGGCCGTGTATTCCTCGCGCATGACGCGGGCGAGGGCTTCGAGATAGGCCAGATGGGTGGGGTAGTAGCGGTTCGGGTGGAAGATGGCGATCAGGCCGGGCGAGGCGGCGGTCAGGAATGCGCCTTTGGGCTTGTGTTTGTCGACGGCCGTACGCATCCGCCGAAGATCGCCTTCGAGTGGCGATCGGGTCTTGAGCGCGACTGGTCCCGTGCACATGGGGCGCTGGAAACTCTGCCCCCGGCGCCGACGGGTCTGTTCGGCGGCACCCGGAAAATCGTCGAGGTCGGCTGGCGAGACCAGGGGACTGTTGCCGGAGAAGCCCGTTAGGCGGTGCTGGATGTAGCTGGCGTAGGTCAGTTTCGAGAACTCGCCGTCGGAGACGATGTCGATGCCGAGGCTGATCTGGCGGGCAACATCGACATCAATGGCCTCGGCGATGACGGCATTGAACAGCTCATCGGATACCGGGTTGCCATCCTCTTCCGCGCTGACGACGTCACTCACCATGTCCGTGCGCGGGAGGCTGCCGACATGGGTGGTGAGAATGCGATCGGTTCTAGCCATGTGTGTCTCCCGGGTTTGCGCCTGATCCATGCGCGAATTGAGCATAGTTAGCGTACCCACAATTTGCGCCAAATCATTTTGACCGCTGTGCTGCCCCGTTGTCGTTTCAAGGGCTCGTGGAGACCCGCAGGGAGAGGTCTGTTGCCAGCGGGTGCTTCCCGACCCTACGCTTGGGCGATGATGTCCGTACTGCATGGATAAGCGGCTGGCTGGAGAATATCCGATGAATGATATGACCAATCTTCCGAAACTGGATGTCCGTCCTCTCGCGGGGGCCTGCGGGGCGGAGATCCATGGTGTCGATCTCGGCAAACCTCTGGATGACCCCATGATCGCGGCGCTGCGGCAGGCGCTGCTCGATCACTGCGTCATCTTCTTCCGCGACCAGGATATGTCGGTGGAAGCCCACAAGGCGTTGACCCGGCGGTTTGGCGACATCTTCGTGCACCCGAACTACAAGGGTGTCGGCGAGGATGACGAGTTGGTGGTCATCAAGCGGGCTCCCGGGGACAAGAAGATCGTGGGCGAGGACTGGCACGCAGACACGACCATGGTGGCCGAGCCGCCGATGGGGGCAATTCTCTACGCGCTCGAAGTGCCCGACTATGGTGGCGATACGATCTTCGCCAACCAGTATGCGGCCTATGATGCGCTGTCGGACGGCATGAAGGCGCTGGTTGCGGACCTGAGAGCCTATCATTCGGATCGCAAGGTGGCAGGCCCGCTGGCGAACATGAATGCGTTCCGGACCACGAAGGTCAGGGAAGACGATGCGTGGCGGGAAACGGTGAGCCTGCATCCGGTTGTGGTCACGCATCCCGAGACCGGGCGCAAGCTGCTGTACGTGAACCACTCCTACACCTACTGCTTCGAGAACATGACCGAGGAGGAGTCGAAACCGCTGCTCGATTTCCTCCTCAACCATGGGCATCGGCCGGAGTTCACGTGCCGGTTCCGCTGGCAGAAGGGGTCGGTTGCCTTCTGGGACAACCGCGTGTGCAAGCACCTGGCGGTCAATGACAGTCATCGCCAGTTTCGCCACATGCGGCGCACGCAGGTGGCAGGTACCCGTCCCGTGTAAGGGTGGCGTGACGGGTGATCATGCCATTGGCGGCATGGTCTGGAATGGAATGATGGAGCACAAATGCCAAAGGTTCTTGTCGAGCGGAATGGTCCGGTCACTACGGTGATCATCAACCGTCCGGATGTCCGCAATGCTGTCGACAACGAGACGGCGGAAGGATTGGCGGAAGCGTTCCGGGCGTTCGAGGCTGATCCGGAGCAATTGGCAGCGGTTCTTTGTGGTGCAGGCGGGTCGTTCTGTGCCGGAGCCGATCTCAAGTCGGTTGCTTCGGGCGAACGTCTGAAGCGCTACAAGCTCGATGGCGAGGGACCGATGGGGCCTTCGCGGCTGGCGTTGACCAAGCCGGTCATCGCAGCTGTTTCCGGCCATGCCGTTGCGGGTGGACTGGAACTCGCCATCTGGTGCGATATGCGGGTGGTGGAGGAGGATGCGACGTTCGGGGTCTATTGCCGGCGTTGGGGGGTGGCGCTGATCGACGGCGGCACCGTTCGTCTGCCCCGCCTCATCGGGCAAAGCCGGGCGCTGGACATGATCCTGACAGGGCGGCCGGTGGGAGCGCAGGAGGCGCTCTCCTTCGGGCTTGCCAACCGGATTGTGCCGAAGGGCCAGTCACGGGCGGCGGCGGAAGCCCTGGCGGTGGAACTGACCCGCTTTCCGCAGATGTGCATGCGGCTCGACCGGGCGTCGGTCTACCGGCAGTGGGATCTGCCGTTTGAACATGCCATGCGCGCGGAATTTGCGGCTGGCGTGGAGGCCGTGAAAGCTGAAGGGCAGTCTGGTGCCGCCCGCTTTGCCGGCGGCAAGGGGCGGGGTGGCAGCTTCGAGGAAATCTGAGTGGGCACGGGTGGGGGCGCTAGTCGCTCTGGCAGCGGGCTGTTGCTGCAGCCCGCGCCGGTTTCCGTGTGGCTGAACGTCCTTACCCGCGGTCGAGGCCTTTTTCGGCGAGTTCGGAGAGGTACCTTGCCCACCGCTCATGCTGCTCGGTTCCAAGCGTGCGCAGGTAATCCCAGGTGTAGAGCCCTGTGTCGTGGCCATCGTCGAAGGAAATGCGGGTGGCGTAGTTGCCAACCGGCTCAAGGCTACGGATCTTCACGTTGCGCTTGCCACCGACGGTGACCCGCTCGGAGGGGCTGTGGCCCTGCACTTCGGCTGATGGGCTCATGACACGCAGCATCTCGGCCGGCAGCGTGAAGGCGGCGTCCTTGTCGGTGATCTTGAGTTCGCTTCCACCCGCGATGACTTCCAGTTCGGGCTTGTCCGTGGAGGCACCGCCTGATGCCTCGAGTTCTGACCATATGGCGGCGGCAATGTCGCGGTAGATGCGGGAATGCTCGCTGCCGGGTTCGGTCGCGACGATGGGCCGGCCGGAATCGGAGCGTTCACGGATGTCGATGTGCAGCGGGATGCCTCCGAGGAACGGAACACCCAGCTTGGTGGCTTCCTGCTCGGCTCCGCCGTGGCCGAAAATATCATGGCGTTCCCCGCACTTGGTGCAGATGAAGTAGCTCATGTTCTCGATGATGCCGAGCACCGGGATGTCGGTGCGGCGGAACATGTTGAGGCCCTTCCTGGCGTCGATCAGGGCCAGATCCTGTGGGGTGGAGACGATCACCGCGCCCGACAGCGGGACCTGCTGGGCCATGGTGAGCTGGACATCGCCCGTGCCCGGCGGCATGTCGATGACGAGCACGTCGAGTTGGCCCCAGTCGACCTCGCGCAGCATTTGTGCCAGG
>JBKDZY010000207.1:0-3667 GCA_047971765.1 Hyphomicrobiaceae bacterium
CTGCGGTCCGCCTATTGGCGGCTGAAGCGGGATCATTCGCGGCAGGGGATGAAGAGCGTCGTCGACCAGCTCTGGCATGTGGCGCTACGGCTCGAGGACGGCAATCTGTCCGACGCGGAACGTGCGCTGCGGCAGGCCCAGGAAGAGCTTTCGAAAGCCATCCAGGATGGCGCCTCGGACGAAGAAATCGAGCGTCTGATGAATCAGCTCCGCCAGGCGCTGGCGGATTTCATGGACCAACTCCAGAGGCAGGCCGAGAACCAGCCTATGGAGTTCCCGAAGGATCTCGCGCCCAACAACGTGATCCGCCAACAGGATCTCGAGCGCATGATGCGCGACATCGAGAATATGGCGCGGCAAGGCTCGCGTGACCAGGCACAGCAGATGCTGAGCCAGCTCCGGGATATGCTGGAACAGCTCCAGAACGGACGTATGGCGCAGGGCCAGGGGCAGAGCCAGCAAGGCCAGCAGATGATGGAGATGATGAACCAGTTCGGGGACATCATCGGAAAGCAGCAGCAGCTTCTGGACGATACGTTCGGCCAGAACCGCCAACAGGGCGAGGGGCAGGACGGGCAGGATTCGCAGCAGGGTCAGCAAGGGCAACAAGGGCAACAAGGGCAGCGCGGCCAGCAGTTCGGGCAGGGCGGACAACAAGGCCAGCGCGGTCAGCGGCAAGGTCGTAACGGGCAACGCGGCCAGCAACCGGGGCAGAGGGGCCAGGGCCAGCGTCCGGGTGATGGTCTCGGCGACCGGCAGGAGCAGCTTCGTAACCGGCTCGGGCAGCTCCAGCAGCAGATGCGCCGGAACGGGCTTGCGTCGCCGCAACAGCTGGACGGCGCCGAGCGCTCCATGCAGGAGGCCGAACGCTCGCTCCGGGAGGGCGACCTCGATGGGGCGGTGCGCGCTGAGCAACAGGCTCTGGAGCAGTTGAGGCAGGGGGCCCAGCAGATGGCACAGCAGATGATGCAGCGCCTACGCCAGTTCGGTCAGGCAGGCGGCGATGCGCCCCTCGATCCGCTTGGCCGGCCGCAGCGCAGCGAGGGGCCCGATCTGGGCACGTCGGTGAAGGTTCCCGACGAGATCGACATCCAGCGGGCGCGCGAGATCCTCGAGGAACTTCGCCGCAGGCTGGGCGAGCCGATGCGGCCGCAACTGGAACTCGATTATATCGAGCGGCTGCTGCGGCGGTTCTGACGGACGTGGCCGCTACCGAGTGCTGGCCTTTGCTGGCACTCGGCGTCGGGGATCACGGTTCGTCGACGGCCGCACTGCTCGGCAGTGCGGCGCTTGCTTGCTGGTGAGCGGGTTCTTGCTACCGCGGAGCAGCAGGCGTCGGGGCCGGAGCGCCGACATGGCGATAGCCCACCGCGACGATGGCGTGGTGCGTGGCCAACGTGGTGGTCAGATTGCCGCCCGGAGGTTCCTTGCCGGAAAGCCAGCTCGTGATCTGGTTCCAGTAGTCGATGAAGGCGTTGCCTTTCCTGCCGTCGCGCTCGGAAAGAGGCACCCAATAGGGCGCAAGCGAGAACTTGTATTCGAGCAGAACGGACGAGTGCGGGAGGCGGATCTCGATGCCGGCGACGGCCTGACCGACGACACCCGTGATCTGGTACTCGTAGGTGCGGCGCGGCTCGTCGCGGAACTGGACCTCGGTGTGCGGCAAGGCGATGCCTGCCCCGGCGCCAACGTAGGGGCGAAACATCGGCAAGAGGCGGTGTAGCCTGAAGAGGCCGTTCAGGGTCAGCATGTTGTGGCCATGACTGAACTCCAGATGGCGGAACGTGGCGTCGCTCAGTTTGCTGCCGTCGGCGGGCTTGCCATTGCGCGTTCCAGAGAACGTGACCGTCTGCTCGCGACGGGCGCTGGCCTTGGCGTGCGTGAAGTCAACCATGCCGCCGAACGAACCGACCGCGGGCCCGTGCATGACGCGGACGCCGTAGTAGATTGGGCTCTTGAAGGGCCGACCGATCCATTCGACGCGATGAGCGGTGAGGTCGGTGACGCCGGATTTGGTGAAGTGGACGTCGCTCGCCTGCGTGTGGGTCACGCCCCCATAGCCAGCGACGATGGTTTCGGGCGCGGCGACGTCAGTTGCCGAAGGGTTGCCGGCTTGGCGGCCGCTCGTGGCTGCATCGTGTGGCGTGCTCATCAGGAGCGGCGCTGTTGCGGCGGCGAGCGCCACTGCGGCGACGACCGATATGATCTTCTCCGCCTGGTCCCGTCGCGGGGCGGGCCCTGGCGTAATCCAGGCGGGTACTGTTCGGCTCGAGGTCCAGGCCATGGAATATCTCATCAATCATTGCGCGGAGAGAGGCTGTCGGTTGCGACCAGGGAAACGCTCCTGATCGGCAACGATGGGAACTCTCTTTTTTGTGTAGGTGATGGATAAACCCAAGGCGAGGGACGGGGGGTCGCGTGCGGCGATCCGGCTCGCCCAAGGTCGGGGAAACCTGTGGACGAGTGCGCGGTGAGCCATACACGGAACGAGGCCACCACCAGCGCGGTCTGCGCGGCGATGGCCTCGTTCGCGTGCATTACGATGCTTGGTCGTCAGCCGTTGCTCGGCTGGCGCTTGGCCATGAAGGCAAGACGCTCGAAAAGGTGCACGTCCTGCTCGTTCTTGAGGAGCGCGCCGTGCAACGGCGGAATGAGCTTCTTCGGGTCACGTTCCTTCAACAGCTCGGGGCCGATGTCCTCGTTCATCAGGAGTTTCAGCCAGTCGAGCAGCTCGGAGGTGGACGGCTTCTTCTTGATGCCGGGCACCTCACGCATGTCGAAGAAGATCTTCAGCGCTTCGGAGACCAGCATGCCCTTCAGGCCCGGGAAATGCACCTCGACGATGGCCTTCATCGTCTCGGGGTCGGGGAACTTGATGTAGTGGAAGAAGCAGCGGCGCAGGAAGGCGTCGGGCAGCTCCTTCTCGTTGTTGGAGGTGATCATGACGATCGGCCGGCGGCGGGCGCGCACCGTCTCGTTCAACTCGTAGACGAAGAACTCCATCCGATCGAGCTCCTGAAGCAGGTCGTTCGGAAACTCGATGTCGGCCTTGTCGATCTCGTCGATGAGCAGTACCGGGCGCTCCTCGGAGGTGAAGGCCTCCCAGAGCTTGCCGCGCTTGATGTAATTGCGGATGTCCTTCACGCGTTCGTCGCCGAGCTGGCTATCGCGCAGGCGGGAGACGGCATCGTATTCGTAGAGACCCTGTTGTGCCTTGGTGGTCGACTTGATGTGCCACTCGATCAGCGGTGCGCCCAGAGCCTTGGCCACCTCGATGGCGAGCACCGTTTTGCCCGTACCCGGCTCGCCCTTGATGAGAAGAGGCCGCTCCAGCGTGATCGCGGCGTTGACTGCGACTTTCAGATCGTCCGTCGCGACGTATGATTTCGAGCCTGTGAACTTCATGGGGGGGCGGAACCTCTCTCGGGCGTCGGGCACAACTCTCCCAGCTTAGGTTCTGGTGTCCTGGGCTTCAAGTCGGATCGATGACCGGGACCGGGTGCTGAAGTGCGATGGACGCAGGACAAAAAAAGCGCCACCCCGATGCAACGAGGTGGCGCGAGGAGAACCGCTTTGATCGGCCGGAGTCACCGGCTCGCCTGCCAGGGAGTTGGCGGGGCGCGCCGATAATGGGAGGCCATGGCCGAACGAGAGGTTCGAGTTGGTG
>JBKDZY010000208.1:0-7895 GCA_047971765.1 Hyphomicrobiaceae bacterium
CGGCATCCAGGAAATCGCGCAGGATCTGCTCCGTGATGCCGAAGCCGCCGGCAGAGTTCTCGCCGTTGACGACCACGAAATCGAGCTTCCAGCGGGTAATCAGGCGCGGCAGGTTTTCAACCACAGCCCTGCGGCCGGCACGGCCAACGACGTCGCCGAGAAAGAGTAGGCGCATACCAACCTGTTCCAGAAATCAGTCCTTGCAGCGGATCGGGCCGTTGGGGGTCAGGATCCAGTCGAGAGTTTCGTCATAATCGAGATGGGGGACCGCGTCGACCTCCTGTTCGGCATAAGCGAAGCCGACGGTCACAACGGGATGGCGCTGGCGCTGGGCCGAGATGGTCCTATCGTAGAAGCCGCCGCCGTAGCCGAGCCGGTGGCCTTTGCGGTTGAAGGCCAGCAGCGGCACGATCATGACTTCGGGCTCGAGCACGGGGGCAGTGGGTTGGGGTTCGCGGATCCCCCAGATGACCGTCTGCAGCGGATCGCCGGGGGCCCACTGGCGAAACACGAGCGGCTTTCCCTTGCCGACCATGACAGGCAACCCGAGGGGATGGCCACGGTCCGCCAGTTTTCGCATCAGAGGGACGGGGTTCAGTTCTTCGCCGATCGGCAGGAACCCCGAAATGGGTGCGCCGGGCTTCAGGTCTGGTACGAAGTCCAGACCGATGAGGGCAACTTGTGCTGCGGCGGTCTGGCGGAAGGTGGCAGGAATTGCCGCGCGGCGGCCCTTTGCCTCGTCGCGGAGCTGGCGCTTGGCCTGGATGATGGCTTCTTCGCCCGACGCCGGAGGCGGCTGTTGCACGATACGCCCCTTCTTCGCGACGCTGGCTTCAAATTCAATGTTCGAGTGCAGAGCCGCGAGAGCCGTCTGGCGGGCGATCCCGCGCGGTCCCTACATAAGTAGGTGGGCGCCGTGTAGCCGAGCCCACGAGCCCAGCCAGGGACAGCTCCCAAGCGGTATTTATAGGCCCCCGGGTCGTATGTGCCATGACGCACCCCGCAGCCCTGCAACGCACAATGTAGGCGAGGACCGGTTTATTTCCAATGTCGCATTTACCGGATTTGCGTGCCGGGGCAGGACGGATCGCCCGCGCAACAGACCGCCAGCCCCTCATTATCCGGGAGGGGCGGTATCACGGGCATGTGAGTTCGCCCCGGCATAGTTGGCACACGGATTGCTCGTCTGATCTGCAACTTTCATTCTGACAGGGACGCCTGCCTCTCATGCGTGTCAGCTCAAAACATCTTGTCGCAAATTGTTTCATAAGCCTGCTTTCGGTGCTTGCCTGTCTTGCGGTACTGGAATTTGTCGTGTTCCGTTTTGTTCTGGTTCCAGACGATGTTGTTGCCAATGTCACGATTGATGGGGTGGTCCGTTACCAGCCCAATACGCGGGCCGTTTTCCGCCATCCTGATGGCGGCACGTCGACGGTCCACATCAATGCCGATGGGTGGAACTCGACCAAGGATCATTATGCCGTGCCCCGCAAACCTGGCGTGGCGCGCATTGCGGTGGTCGGCGACAGCTATGTCCACGAGGCTCTCATCGAGCCGCGGAACGCCTTCCCCGCCATTGTCGAGCGCGGCTTGAACCGGGCAGGCAGCAAGGCCGAAGTCTATCGCTTCGGCATGGACGGCGCGCCTTTGTCGCAATATCTGCTGATGCTGCGGCGGGAGGTTATCCGGTACCGCCCCGATGTGGTGGTGGTTCCGATCATCCATAACGACTTCGATGAAAGCTGGCGGCAGTTGTCCCGTCGCTATTCGTCGAGCTTCCTGAAGATCGACACCGATGCCCCGGGCGGTCCAGAGGAAGTGCCTCCAGTTGCGTTCGAGCCGGGCCTTGCCGATGTGCTCCGGAAATCTGCGACGTTCCGCTATCTCTACTACAAGACCAACGCCTATCTGAAATTCAAAGGCCTGATCAGCCACTTTTTCTGGGGCGGGGATGAGGTCTGGAGCCCGCAGAATATCCAGTCGGGCGTCGATATCCGGCTGATCGGTGACGAGCGGCGGAACCGTGTGGCGGTGACCTATGTGTTGCGCGAAATGAAGAAACTCGCCGAGCAGCACGATTTCAAGCTGCTGTTCCTGATGGATGGCGTGCGCGAGGCCGTCTATGCCGGCAAGCCCATTTCCGATTATGCGGTCGGCAGCTTGAACAAGCTGGCCGCCGACATCACGGCGCGCGAGCATCTTCCCTTCATTGATCTCACGGAGGCGTTCCGCGCAGACTGGGCGAAACACCACCAGCATTTCGAGTTTCCTTTCGACTGGCACTGGAACAACCGCGGCAACCGGATTGTCGCTGATGTCATCCTCAGGGCCATCCGGAATGATCTTGGCGAGAAGCGGGTGCGTGTCCGGTCAGACGATGCGCAGAACGCCGGCTAGCGTGACGGTTCTGAAGTTCACATGATCGTCGCGGCGCGCTGTTTCCCGGTCGGCGCAGTCTGCCGGGACCTGAGGCGTCCAGCATGGAGCTTCAGGTGCCAAATTGCTCGCCCTGCGGTTTTCCATGTGCTCGATCTGATCACGCGAGAGTATCTTCTTGTGCTCCGAATTGGTGCTTAAAGTTCACTGAAACAACATGTTATCAATTTTTACTCACAGCGTCTCACATGGGGCCCAATTGTTGGCGAAAGCGGGGACGGCGGTTGAGAGGAGGGGCACTTCCCATGGAGAAGATGTCCCATGCAAAAGGTTCTCGTTCTACTTTCATTGATCCTGTTCGGGTCTGCGGCCCAGGCTGCCGACCTCTATTCGCCACCACCGGCGGCAGAAGCCTATCAGCCTGTGATCGGCACCGGGCCCTACAATTGGGCCGGCCTGTATACGGGCGCTTTTGCCGGGATGGCATTTCCGTCATGGTCGATCGACTTCGACAGGAACAACAACCATGGCTCGGCGGACGTCGGCTACGATGGTTTCGCCGGAGGGGCGTATGCCGGATTCAACTGGATGATCGGACCAAGAACGGTTCTTGGTATCGAGGGCGACATCGGCTGGTCGAATGCCAGTCAGGACAACCACCTGTTCGACAACGATACGAGCAATTCCGAAGTTTCGATGTTCGGCTCGGTGAGAGGGCGTCTCGGTTATTCCTTCGGCCGCATGCTGGTCTACGGGACCGCGGGTTTCGCATTCGCGAATATTGATCAAAGCATACAGAAGGGCCAGAATGCCGGCGAGCAGGTCGTTGCGGAAGGCGATACGTCCTACGGCTATGTTGTCGGCGGCGGTATCGAGTATGCGTTCGATCCGCACTGGATTGGCCGGCTCGAATACCTCTACTCGGACTATGGCAACGACAGCTATGTCAACCGGGATGGCAATCGGGTCGAGTTTTCCAACGATATGAGCCTGATCCGGGTGGGGCTGGCCTACAAGTTCTGACCTGCGGGTCCGGCCGCATGGCAATTGAACAGGTGGCGCAATGACAACGTCTGCTGTCGATCCTCTCGTTCGTGACCTCGTGCAGTGGTGCGTGGCCCAGCCGAGACGGTACGGAGAGGTGCTGGATGCGTGGCGAACGTCGTGTCCGCGGTTGATGGTCTGGGAAGAGGCCAAGGCGCGCGGTCTTGTGGAAACGTGGCAGGACGACCTCAATGGTGGCCTATGGGTTGCGGTGACGGAGCGCGGCCGGGAGCTTGCAGGTGCGGTTCCGATGCCCGCTGGGGCACCGGCAGCGGCCAAACCGAAAGGTGCTGCCTCGCCGGGCGCCATGCCAACGGGGTAGACCAATTCCGGTAAAGCCTCTCTCGGTCCAGTTTGTCCGCGCTCATGGGCCGTATCGACCTTCGGCCGGGGGCTCCGCGAGGGCGGTGCTTGTACTGGACCGGGGTCGCGGCCTGAGCGTTTCCGCCTAAATCGGAAACGCTATAGTCTTCGGGTCAGCGTTTTTTCTTGCGTTTGGAATGCCTGGCGGGCGGATAGGTCTTGCGTGGAACGTCGTTTGTCCGGTTCGTCCTGGCGTGCGCGTCTTCGGTCTCTGGCTCGGACGTGGTGGTCAAGGTGTCGTCGGCGGCCGTGTCGGTTCCTGCGGCAGGCGTTGGCGATTTCTCTGTTGCGTGCGTTGCAGCCGCCGGTGTGTGCACCGGTACCCCGGTTCCCGGCGGTTGCGTCGGCTTCTGGACTTCCAGGAACAGATGGCTGACGGCCGGGAACTGCTGCTTGATGCGCATGTCGAGGCGACCGATGGTGGCTGCGACCCCGGCAGCGGTTTCGTCGTCTCGGAAATCGAGGCTGGCCGCGATCAGGATGCTCTCGGGGCCCAGGTGCATGGTGCGCAACTCGTTGATGGCAATGACCGGACCGTCGCGCCCCATTTCCTCGCCGATCAGGCTGCGGACCTTCTCGCGCATGGCTGGGGCGACGGTTTCGCCAATCAGCAGCGCCTTGGTTTCGATGGCCATGAAGGCGGCAACGGCGGCGAGTATCAGGCCGATGATGATCGAGGCGATCGCATCGCCTTCGGGCCAATCGAGGACATAGGAGGCTGCAATTCCGATTACCGCGACGGCAATGCCGGTGATCGCGGCCATGTCCTCCAGCAGGACGGTGTAAAGCGCGGGGTCCTTCGATCCACGCAGGGCCTCCACCACGCCACGCTCTCCGCGCCGGCGATTGAACTCGCGCCATGCGATGACGGTCGATGCGCCCTCGAAGCAGAATGCAAATCCAAGGACGATGAAATTGACAGTCGGATTGGAGGCCGGGTGAGGATGGTAGAGCTTGTCGATGCCTTCGTAGAGGGCCACACCAGAGCCGAGCGAAAACAGCAGGACAGCGACAACGAAGGCCCAGAAGTAGAGTTCCTTGGCATAACCGAAGGGATGACGGGTGTCGGCTGGACGCCTCGAGCGTCGTAGGCCCAGCAGAAGCAGCGCCTGGTTGCCGGTGTCGGCGATGGAATGAATGGCTTCCGACAGCATGGCGGCCGAGCCGGTCCAACCCGCCGCCAGGAGTTTCGCAATGGCGATCGCGCCGTTGCCGGCGAAAGCCGCGATCACGACCTTGTTGGAACCTGTGGCAGCCACGGCAATGACTTTCCTTTATGTTGCGGCGGATGGCCTTCTCGGATGATCAAGATCTGGCGTACCGCATCCGGTGACAAGTCATAGCGATATTTGCCGCGGCCGTGGAGTGGCGGACCGGTGGAAAGCCGGGGATGCCCGGCAATGCGCGCCAAGGTGCGCTGATGAGAGAGGAGACCTGCCGGTGTTGCGGGACGGTTATACGGATTTGCCGGCGGGGCGGGTCGCTGCCATCGCCACGTCACTCGAAATGCGGGAGCGTCCGGTGTGCCGATCGGGGATGGGGCACGCAATCCCATTTCAGTTGAGGCAGGTGGAGCGTCCGGATGTCGGCTGGTACCGGGAGCTGTTCCGGCGCATCGGCGAGCCATGGCTTTGGCAGTCCAGGTTGCGCATGGAGGCCGCCCAGCTCGAAGGCATCATTCGCAGCCCCAGGGTCGAGGTCTGGTCGGTGGTGGTGGATGGTCTCGATGTGGGGCTGATCGAACTTGATTTTCGTGTCGCGGATGAGTGCGAGCTGGCCTTCTTCGGCCTGTGTGGCGATCAGGTTGGGCAGGGGCTCGGCCGTTCGATGATGACCCACGCGATTGACCGGGCATGGGCACAACCGATCGGGCGGTTCTGGGTTCATACCTGCACGCTCGATCACCCGGGAGCGCTCGGCTTCTATATCCGCAGCGGCTTCAAGGCCTATCAGCGCCAGCTCGAGCTGTTCGAGGATCCTCGCCTGAACGGGACGCTTGCGCCAGACGCTGCACCGCAGGTTCCGGTGATCCGGGGCTGAACGGGAGGCCGGTTGGTGGTGGGCCTGGACGGTGCGCCGCAAATTGGCGTGTCGCAAACCAAATGCCCCCGGCAGCGGGTTGCTGCCAGGGGCATGACGGGTTGAGCCGCGTAACGCAATTACTGCTTCTCGGCCGGAGCCGCTGCGTCCTTGGCCTTGTCGATCACGTTGCCTGCTGCGTCCTTGGCCTTCTCGTAGGCTTTCTCGGCAGCTTCCTTGGCCTTCTCCATTGCCGGACCAGCCTTCTCGCTGGCGGTGTGGGCTGCCTCCTTCGAGGTCTCGACGGTCTTGTCCGTCAGCTCCTGTGCCTTTTCCTTGATGCGCTGGAGCATGGATTTCGGGGGCTGGTTGCGCTTGAAGGCCGGCAGGGCACCCAGGATTTCCTTGGTGGCCTCGGGAAGAACAACCGATACCTTGCCGTCCTTTTCCGTGATTTCGAGGGCCGACAGGCGGACCGCGACGCGCTTCTCGCCAGCGCCGAGGAACCCGCCGGTTCCCATGACGACGCCAACCAGCTGGTTGTCGGAGGTCATAATCAGATCCTCGATGTCGCCGATGATCTTGCCCTTGGTGTCGCGGACCTTGGCGAACAGCATCACATCGCGAGCCAGATACTGATCATCTGCCTGCTGCTCGATGAAGACCCCCGGCGGAATCACAACCGCCGGCTTTTCCGCTTTCTGCGCAAAGGCCGGGCCGCTGGAGACGAGGACGCCGAGCGCGAACAGGCTCAAGATGCACTTGTTCATTTTGGACATATTCCCTGAGACTTCTAATTCTACGTGTCGTTGGCACCGATGCTTCAAGCCCGGCTCACAGCCTGTGTTCACGTCCTCTTGCGAAGGTCCATCAGGCCCTGAAACAGGCGTTCCACTGGTGCGACTTCAGCCGACCAGGTGGACTGATTAGTTCGTACTTGTGACGAGCACAAGGCAGCGTTTGAACACGGAAAACAATGTGGTGTGCAATTTCCGGGCTAAATTGTGGACAGGCCCGGCCTTTGCCGGTGGCGATCAAGGGGCGCGTTGCAGGCGCCTGCTGGCTCGGGTATCAGGAACGGTCAGGATTCGGACTTGAATTGCACAAGCTGCCGCGTCTGACGTGTGTTCGGCCCGGTCGCCTCGAGAGGCCATCCGGCAGGCGAACGATGGCAATTCGAGCCGAGGTGCGCAAGCTCTTCGGACGGTAAAGGGAACACTGAGCGTGGCTGAAGATAGCGAGACGGGCGGTGGCGGTGAGACGCCAAAGGAGCCGAACGATATCCGGCCGGTCGCCATTTCCGACGAGATGAAGCGCAGCTATCTCGATTACGCCATGAGCGTGATCGTGAGCCGCGCGCTACCTGATGTCCGTGACGGCCTGAAACCGGTGCATCGGCGTATTCTCTATGCCATGCAGGAACTCGGGCTGAACTGGAATTCCAAGTACGTGAAGTCCGCGCGTGTCGTCGGTGATGTGATGGCGAAGTACCATCCGCACGGTGACATGGCGATCTACGATGCGCTCGTGCGCATGGCGCAGGACTGGTCGCTGCGGGTTCCGCTGGTGGACGGCCAAGGTAACTTCGGCTCGATGGACGGTGACCCGCCGGCCGCCTATCGCTACACGGAATGCCGCCTCGAGAAGGTTTCGCAGTATCTCACCGATGATCTCGACAAGGAAACGGTCGATTTCAACGAGAACTACGACGGCAGCGAGGAAGAGCCAGCGGTCCTGCCGGCGAAATTCCCGAACCTGCTCGTCAATGGTGCAGGCGGCATTGCCGTCGGCATGGCAACGAACATTCCGCCGCACAACCTGGGCGAAGTGATCGACGCCTGCGTGGCGATGCTCGACAACCCGGAACTGGGCATTGACGATCTTACGCAGATCATTCCGGGGCCCGACTTTCCGACCGGCGCCACCATCCTGGGGCGTGGCGGTATTCTTGCTGCCTACCATAAAGGACGTGGCTCGATCATCATGCGGGCCAAGGTGCACACCGAGACCATCCGGGGGAACCGGGAGGCGCTAGTGGTCACCGCCATCCCCTATCAGGTCAACAAGAAGACGATGATCGACAAGATTGCCGA
>JBKDZY010000209.1:0-2586 GCA_047971765.1 Hyphomicrobiaceae bacterium
AGACACCGCCTTGATATGCCGCCCCTCAGGGCATCACCAACTTTCAAGCGTTACTCGTCAAAGCCGTGACCGGGCGTACGGCCAGCGAAGTTATGACGGACCAGCTCTTGCTCAGGTCTAAACGCAAACTCGCCTTCACCGACCAGTCCGTGTCAGACATCGCCTTCGATCTTGGTTTTTCAAGTCCGTCTTACTTCAGCCGGTTCTTTTCCGCCCAGACAAGCGAGACGCCCCGCGACTTCCGCAAAACGATCCGCAACCGATGAGAAGCCGCAATGCTCGGGTGGGCATCATTTCAAGGCTACATAGGTTTCCTTGTCGAGCAGGGAAAAGCGCACGGCGCAGCGCAGGCCAGTGGCTTCGGCTACCATGTCTCGGATGTCTTGACCCAAGGCATGGAACAGGTCCGACGTCCGGTCGGGATGCGGCAGCACCAGAAGCTCGACGTTGATCAACGGCTGATCGGGCAGGCCGATGACGGGCATGACGGCCAGTTGGCAGGCGGCTACGGGAACGTTCAGCCTCTCGCAGAGGAGGGTCCGAAAAGATGTCAGCATGGTTTTCAATGCCTCGCCATGTTGGGCGTGGACCGTTTCGTCCACGTAGAGTTTTACATTTGGCATCGCTTCTTCCCTCGTTTCTAGCGTGTTCCGGCGGGCGCTTGTGCCGACAAATGAGCCGCAGGCAAATCGGTCTGGGGTCGCGCAAATGGGGAGCGCTACCAAATAACAGCCGCGTAACCCGAGGCTTTCGCCTTCGGGAGCGCTCCCCTCGACGTCCCAACCAATCGCTCTATTGGGCCTCAGTCCCTTCGTCCGCTTGCGGGACCATGACGAAGTCAAATGGGGACCTCCAGATTGTGTCGCCATCGTTTACATGCTCGAACGGTGCCACGAGCGTTTCCTTGACCCCGAACACAGTGTCATCGGAGATATACTTGTCATCGCCCACGAACGTATGCGTCACAATTTTCTGATGCCCTGGCGCCGTCACCAGATAATGCATATGCGCCGGCCGGTACGGGTGCCGCCCCAACGCGCCCAGCATCTTACCCACCGGGCCATCGTCGGGGATCGGATAGCTGACAGGTTTGATCCCATAAAAGCGATACACCCCGTCTTTGCCGGTGATGAACCGCCCGCGATTGTTCCATTGCGGTTGGATGCCTGGCTGCTGGACGTCATAAAAACCGTCAGCGTTGTCGCTCCAGACATCGACGCAGGCCCGCTCAAGCGGCTCGCCATGGATGTCGATGACCCGTCCCTCATAGAGGCACCGCTCACCTTTGCCATCCAAGCTGATAGTGTCGCCCATCTGACGGATCGGCGCGTTCGGCACATGGAACGGGCCGTAAACGGTGTTTTCGGTGGCCCCCGCCGGGCGGCGGTTGTTGATCGCATCCACCAGCATCGAGAACCCGAGTACATCGGACAGCAGGATGAACTCTTGCCGTTCTTCCGAACAGATCTGCCCTGTTTTCGTCAGGAAATCTATGGCCAGGTCCCATTCTTCCTGCTTGAGCTCAATATCCTTCGCAAAGGCGTGCAGATGCTTCACCAGGCTGTCCATCACCTCTTTCAAACGCGGATTGATGTCATCCCCCATACGGGCGTTCACCGCCTCGGCAGAGCCTGCTTCGGTGAAATACGTCGTCATGTCGGTTCCTTTCAAATGGCGCGCGCGATCAGTCAGCCGCCTGCGGTGGAGTCTGACGCAGCGGCAAAAGTTCAAGTCCGGTTCGATCCGTAATCAGCCCCCATAGCCCACGGCGGGCAAACAGCATGATCGCGATGCCGATCAGCCCCAGGACAATCAGGTAAACGGTGCCGTAGTCAGCCAGCAAACGTTGCAGAACGTAGAAGACGATAACCCCGACAATGGGACCGGGCAGAGTTCCGATGCCGCCGATCACGGTGATGAAGATTACAAAGGCGGTCCAGTCCACCACGGAGAAGGCCGCCTCGGGCGTGACGCGGGTGATCTGGATGAACAGCAGCGCCCCGCACAGCCCGGTACCAAAAGCGGTCAGCAGAAAGACCAGCGCTTTCAGCCGGGTGGGATCGACGCCGACAGATCTTGCCGCCTCGGCATTGTCGCGGATTGCTTGAAGACCGAGCCCCATGCGCGAGCGCAAAAAGGCATAGCTGATCCCCAGTGTCGCAAGTGCCAGCACCAGAGCCAGCCAATAGGTCAGCGCATCCGCCGCCGCAGCCGAGCTGACATCCAACATGTCCTTGATTTGGGGGACGCCGAACATGGTTTTCGTGGTGCCCTTGGGCAGCGATGTGCCGGTGCCACCCCCCAATGCCTTCCATTGTGCCAGGCTCAGCCGGACAATCTCGGACACGACCCAGGTGCCGATGGCGAAATAGGCCCCGTTCAGGCGGAAGGTGAAAAAGGCTATCGGGATGGACAGGGCGAGGGCCGCAAGTCCGCCGATCAAAATCCCAACCAGAGGGTCGATCCCCCATAGGATCACAGCGGCGAACATCACATAGGCCCCAACGCCCACGAATGCCTGCTGCCCGACCGAGACCAGCCCCGCGAATCCTGCCAGCATGTTCCAGTTCAGCGCCAGCACCAGCA
>JBKDZY010000210.1:0-2915 GCA_047971765.1 Hyphomicrobiaceae bacterium
CACCAGCCTGGCCACCACCTACCGGGCCGGCCATGGCATCTTCAAGGGGGCCTTCGAGAACTGGGCCTTCCAGAGCGGCACGCGCACGGCCACGCGGACACCCCATGTCGTCATCCTGCCCCAGGGGTTGGGCCGCACCCAGTTGGCGCCAATCCAGTTTGTCAGGACCAAGCAGGGTGGATTGAAGCAGATTGCAACGCTCTACATGGACATCGACCTGATCCAGACGCACCGCATCGACGATAACGACAAGGCATTCACGGCAAGTTTTTATTTGTCGTTGAGAAGCACGGGACAGGTCTTCATCGACGATCTGGAATTCACCAACGCCGCCTTGGACCCAAGGGCCAACGGACGCCAGTTGACCATAACCAGACTGAGCAACGGATCCCCCGGCAGCGCCTATCCCGACCATATGCAGATCTACAAGATCACTGGCCGCTTCACCTTCGAACCCGAACTGTCGGACTATCCATTCGACAGCCAGAGCTTTGCCATCACCATCCAGCCGAAACAGGCCGACCGGCCGTTCATCGTGCAGCCACCGCCCTTGAGCCTGCGCGACAAGGTCGTCGAGACGGACGGTTGGGACGTCAAATCGCAATACGTCGGCTACAGCGAGGATTTCGTTCCTCTCCTTGACGCCTTCACCCACGAGGCCAGCGTCGTGCCGTTTCAAAAAGCCAGTTTCGTATGGGTGATGGCGCGCCAGACGACGGACTATTACCTGCGTGTCGTGGTACCGCTGGCCTTTATCCTGATCGTCGCCTACCTGTCCTACTTCATTTCGACAAAGCACTTCGAGGCCATCGTCACCATCCAGGTAACGGCCCTTCTCTCCGCAGTGGCCCTTTACCTCTCCCTGCCGAAGATCGACGCCGACTCCGCAACGCTGTCTGACCGGTTGTTCGTGTTCAACTATCTCGTCGTCAGCGTCATGATCGGCATCTCGATCCTGCGCGTGAATTCAGTGATCGGCCGTCGCCGCAGCGCCAGGGTTCTGCTGGGCATCTCGCACATCATCCTCATCCCGCTGATGGTCGCGGCCGTCGGCTACTATGTCCTGGACATCGCCATCCGGTAGACCAAGTCGGGCAAAGCCGGAATCGGTCTGGCCAGTGTTCGCTCACGCCGTATCGGCCTGAAGGCAGGGCGCTCCACAAGGGCGGCGCACACGCCGGGCCGCAGTCGCGGCCTGAGCGTTTCCACCTGAAGCGGAAACGCTATTGCAGGTCCATCTGGAAGCAGGCACTGCGGGTCGCGGACGTGCCTCAAGCCACAGGGCGGGAAAGCGTCCGCTGCACGGCATCCTTCCACAGGCCATAGCGGCGCTCGCGCGCGTCGGTTGGCATTGCCGGCACGAAACGCTTGTCACGCTGCCAGTTCGCCGCAAACGCATCCTGCCCCGGGTAGAACCCGGCCTGCGCCCCCGCGAGCCACGCAGCCCCCACCGCCGTGGTCTCGAGATTGCGCGGCCGGTCGACCGGCAACCCCAGCACATCGGCCACCCGCTGCATGGTCCAGTCGGAGGCCACCATGCCTCCATCGACCCTCAGCACCCCGCCGTCCGCCGCCCCCTGCCAATCGCCATGCATGGCCTCGGCGAGATCGCGCGTCTGGAAGGCGACACTTTCGAGAGCCGCCCGCGCCAGCTCTTTTGCCCCCGATGCCCGCGTCAACCCGAAGATGGCGCCACGGCAATCCGCATCCCAGTAGGGCGCCCCCAGCCCGACGAATGCCGGCACCAGGATGACATCCTGCTCGTCGTCGGCCTCGGCTGCCAGTTTCCCTGCCTCGGGTGCTGCCGCAATCAGGCCCAGGCCATCACGCAGCCATTGCACGGCGGCCCCCGCCACGAAGATGGAGCCCTCCAGCGCATAGCAGCGCCTGCCATTCAGTTGGTAGGCAATCGTCGTCAGCAGGCGGTTCCGCGAGACCACAGGCGTGCAACCTGTATTGAGCAGAGCGAAACAGCCGGTGCCATCGGTCGCCTTGAGCATCCCCGGTTGAAAGCACGCCTGCCCCACCATCGCCGCCTGTTGATCGCCGGCGATGCCACCAATGGCGATCGAACCGCCGAACAATCCCGGCTCCGTATGACCGAACAAGGCCGCGCAATCGCGGATCTCTGGCAGCAGGGCGCGCGGAACCCCCAGCAGCCTCGCAAGATCATCGTCCCAGGCCCCCGCCCGCAGGTCCATCAGCAGTGTCCGGCTGGCATTCGTCGCATCGGTGGCGTGTACCTTGCCGCCCGTAAGCCGCCACAGCAGGAACGTGTCAATGGTGCCGAAGGCCAGTTTCCCATCCTCCGCCGCGGCCCGGCTCCCCTCGATGTGATCCAGCATCCACGCGATCTTGGTTCCGGAGAAATAAGGGTCCAGGAGCAGGCCGGTCCTTTCCGAAACAAGCGCCTCATGACCTTCCGATTTGAGCCGGTGGCATAGGGCGCTTGTCCGCCTGTCCTGCCAGACGATCGCCTTGCCGATGGGCTTGCCCGAGGACCGGTCCCACAGTGCCGTTGTCTCTCGCTGGTTGGTGATGCCAATGGACACGATGTCGGACGCCTGCGCCCCGGCGCGCGCTATCACCTCGCGGCATGTGGCAAGAGTCGCGGTCCAGATGTCTTCCAGATCATGTTCGACCCAGCCCGCCCGTGGAAAATGCTGCGGCAATTCCTGCTGCGCAATCTCCACGGCGTTCAGGTCCCCATCGAACAACACGGCACGCGTGGACGTCGTTCCCTGATCCACACTCAACACGTAGCCCTTGCGTGACATGCCGGCCCTTCCCTGGAAATGCGGTTGCAACGAGGAAAATTCTCACATGAACACCACCGCCGCGCCACTACACACGCCGGGAACCGGACATTAGTTGCAGTACGCACTGGTAATACGGCACGATTGCATCATCACCGG
>JBKDZY010000211.1:0-3721 GCA_047971765.1 Hyphomicrobiaceae bacterium
AGGACCCGACACTGTTCGATATGGGCCGCCCTGAGAATTCCGGCGTTGACCTCCCGGAACCGAAAGCCGTGGCAAGCCGCCTCGCCAACCTCGAACGCCACAAGCCCATCGGCCTGCCCGGCTTGAGCGAACCGGAAACCGTGCGCCACTATCTGCGCCTCTCCGCCCGCAACTACGCCATCGATTCCGGCCTCTATCCGCTCGGCTCGTGCACCATGAAGCACAACCCGCGCCTCAACGAGAAGATGGCGCGGTTGCCCGGCTTCGGCGACCTGCACCCCTTGGCGCCGCAGTCGACGGCGCAAGGTGCCCTCGAACTCATCGACACCCTGGCCAGTTACCTGATGGAATTGACAGGGACGCACGCCATTGCCATGTCGCCCAAGGCCGGAGCGCACGGCGAGCTCTGCGGTATGCTCGCAATCAAGGCCGCCCACGAGGCCAAGGGATCACAACGCCATGTCGTGCTGGTCCCGGAATCGGCGCACGGCACCAATCCGGCAACCGCCGCCTTCATGGGCTACACGGTCAAGGCCATTCCGGCCCGCGCCGACGGCACGGTTGCCGCCGATGCCGTCAAGGCGGCATTAGGCCCCGACGTCGCGGCCCTCATGCTGACCAACCCCAACACCTGCGGTCTGTTCGAGCGCGAGGTTGTCGAGATTGCAGAGGCCGTTCACGCCGCCGGTGCCTATTTCTACTGCGACGGCGCCAACTTCAACGCGATCGTCGGCAAGGTCCGTCCGGGTGACCTTGGCATCGACGCCATGCACATCAACCTGCACAAGACCTTCTCGACCCCGCATGGCGGCGGTGGCCCAGGCGCCGGTCCGGTCGTACTGTCCGAGGCTTTGGCGCCCTTCGCTCCCGTCCCCTTCATCACGCGCACGTCCGACGGCTTGCGACTGGTCGAGCACGCCACCGACGCTCCCGGCGAGGCCAAACCGCTCGGTCGCCTGACGGCCTTTCATGGCCAGATGGGCATGTTCGTGCGTGCGCTGACCTACATGATCAGCCACGGTTCCGACGGCATGCGCCAGGCATCAGAGGATGCCGTGCTCGCCGCCAATTACATCCGGGTCGGGCTGAGGGATGTGATGACGCAACCCTTTGGCGACAAGCCCTGCATGCATGAGGTCCTGTTCGACGATTCCTGGCTGAAGAACAGCGGCGTGACCACGCTCGATTTCGCCAAGGCCATGATCGACGAGGGCTATCACCCCATGACCATGTATTTTCCGCTGGTCGCCCATGGCGCGATGCTGATCGAGCCGACCGAGTCGGAATCGAAACACGCCCTCGACCAGTTCGTGGCGACCTTGCGTGACCTCGCCCAGGAGGCAACCACCAGCAACGACAAGTCGCGTTTCACCGAAGCCCCGCGCCTCGCCCCCAGGCGACGCTTGGATGAAACCGGCGCTGCCCGTCATCCGGTCCTGCGCTGGCGTCCAGCGGCCCCCGGTGAAGCCGCCGAATAGAAAACTCAAACGGACCGCGCCAGGAGCGATCCCGATCTCGCCGGAATTGGTCTAACGGCGACGGACCCAACAGTTGTCACCGCTCCGGCAGGATCCATGGCGCTGCCGGCAAAACGCCGCGACTGAGCTCAAGCGCGAGATCATACAGCAGCGGCGGCCGCACCGGCTCGCGCGTGGCGGCCAGTTTCGGCAACGGCCACCAGCCGAGTTCGCTCATCCACCGCCTGTCCCCCTCGAGCCAACCGCTCGTATCAAGCGCGCTCGACTGCGTGCGGGCAAAGAAGAAGCGCTCGAGCGTATGGATCTGCCGCCCATTCCACGCGAAGGTCACATCCCGCTGCGCAACCAGCGGCAATGGCCCTGCAGCCTTGAGACCTGTTTCCTCGGCCAGTTCACGACGCGCAGCCCGCTCCGCACACTCACCCTCTTCGATCCCACCGCCCGGCAACGCCCAGAACCCGATTGTATTCGGATAGCGGATCGGATCGACCGAGCGACCAAGGTTGGCGCGGAACAACAACACGCGATCTTCCGGATCGAACACGATGACACGCGCGGTCGGCCGTTCGACGATCTCCAGCTCCTGGTCCATGCCGCTATTTCAGCATCGCCCTTTCGCCACTTCAATCCGGAACGGCAAAATCGGGAAAAACGATCTGCCCCGAAAGCACGCTCTCCTGGGACAATGTCTTGAGTGCGGATTGGCACGCGAGCACATGCGCGGCAAGTCGACCGGCACCATCGGCAACCTCGGGATTGTCCCGCGCCGCATCGGGCTGGCGATAGACGTGCTCCAGCAGTGCCGCCACACACACATCAACCCGCGCCCCCACAGGCATCACGGTGCCATCACGATCCGCCTCGAGCGCGCCACCATAATCCTGCGCCCGCTCACGCAATGCTCCAGCAAGACGGGGAACGCGCCGCGCAATCCCGTCGTCACCAATTCCGATCTGCCGATAGGCATCGTCAAGATCGGTCACCAGCGTTTCCATCAGCCTTTGACCCAGGCGTGCCCCAGCCTCCCCTTCATCCTTGAGCCGGTTCAACACCAGAATGACCATCAACAGGATGATTTCGAGACGCCCGTCCATGGTGTCGGGGGCACCACAATCGGCATAGATTTGCCTGCGTCGGGAATGCGCCACAATACGGCTATAAAGCTCGCCAGCGGCCTTCCGGTGGCCGCGTCTGCGTATCAGCCAGCCGAGCATCAATCCGTGGGCTCCGCGACCCGAGAGGCAAGACACATGTTGAGGAATAAAGGCACGCGTTGTTTTCCCGAGGCTGAGGGGGTACTGCCGATAGGCAAGACTTGAGGGTGATTCTCAAGCACATATATCGGCCCCTAATCCATGACGCCAGTACGCTGGCATCATGACCGGCAGGCCGAAAGAAAACAAAAATCGCGCTCTTGTCGCGAAACAACGAGAAGGCGAATGCCGGTGGACAAAACGGGTTCACTTGCCTCGGAACATCTGCAGCAGACACTTGAGAAGAGCTGCTCACGCTCTCGGCAGCGCACGCGCCGGATGATGGCCTGTGCCGCCTTGGCGGCAATGTTGGCCGTCGCGGGATGTTCGACCGTAACCATCAAGCATGGCCATCAGTTCCGAGAAACGGATCTCCAGCAGATCCAGCCCGGCATGAGCGAGGACTCGGTTCGCATGACGCTCGGCACACCGGATACGACATCGGCTCTGCCAACCGGAAACGCGTTCTACTACATTTCGAGCATCAAGAAGCAGACAGCCTTCTTCAAGGAGGACGAAGTCGAACGCAAGGTCGTGGCTGTCTATTTCAATCAGATCGGCAGTGTGACCAGGATTTCCAACTACGGCATGAAGGACGGCCGGGTCGTCGACTACGCCCACAACGAAACCCCCGCCTACATGCGCGACAAGGGGTTCATCCAGAAATTCTTCCGAGGCATCGGCCCGAAACAGACGTTGACCAACGACTACTGACCGTTATCAACGGTCCGATGCCTGCTCGCAGTGAAATCGACACATGCCGAAAAAATAGACGGGCCCCAAAAGGGGCCCGCTCTCGTTTGTGATGCTGCAGTTCACCGCGAACGCAAGCTGTCAGCCGACTATTCACCACCGAACCGTCGCTGCCCCCACCCTTTGCGCGCGGGCGGGGGTGGCTCTTCAGACGCAAGAGTCTCCGGTACAGGCGCTGCTGGCGACGCGGGCCACTTGCCGTTCGGAAACACCTCGACAGCCACATCATCCTTGGAA
>JBKDZY010000212.1:0-2565 GCA_047971765.1 Hyphomicrobiaceae bacterium
AGATCCGACCACCCGCATCAGCAGCTTCACGGTGAGGGTGCGGTAGATGAACCCCAGGACGGCCAGATAGCTCACCGCGATCGCCGCGGCCTCGCTCGGGGTGAACCAGCCGAACAGAATGCCGCCGATGATGATCGGCGGGGTCATCAGGGCCGGCAACGCTCGGGCCAGCACCCCGGCCTTCTCCCGGGTGGTGCGCCGGGGTTGCTCCGCAATCTCGGCGTCCTTGTGGCACATGGCGTAGACGAACACGCCGATGGTCAGCATCAACGTGATCAGGATCGCCGGCAGCACACCGGCAATCAACATGCCGCCCAAGGACACTCCGGCGGTCACCGCGTACACCACGGCCGGCAGGCTCGGCGGCATGATCGCGCCGATGATGGACGTGGTTGCGGTGGTACCGAGGGTGAAGTCGCGGGAGTAGCCGCGTTTGAGCATCTGCGGCACCTGGATGCGGAAGAACACCTGAAGCGGGCTCATGCCATAGGCGAAGCCGGCCTCGCCCTGCCCTTTCGGGATGGCCATGAAGGCGCCACGGAAGGTCTCGGACAGGTAGGCGCCAAAGATGAAGCCCAGGGTTCCGACGCCGGAAGCGAAGGGGTTGAGGTCGATGTAGTCGTCATAGCCGACCATGGGTGCGATCCAGTTCACCGCGGCCTGGCCGCCGTAGAAGATCAGCAGGATCAGCACCAGGTCCGGTACGCCACGGATCACGGTGGCATAGAGGTCGCCGCACCAGGCCAGCCATTTCACCGGCGACAGGCGGATGGCCGCGCCGAGCAGGCCCAGCACGATCGCCAGGGCCATCGATAGCAGGGACAGCTGAAGCGTCAGCCAGGCACCATCGACGATGGTGGCTCCATAGCCATTGAGCATAATTTCGTACCTCGTGAAGCCGGACGTCGCCCGCAACGACACGGACGCTCAGGGCGAGCGCGACTGCAGGCTCACCCCCAATAAAAAAGTGGCACAAACTTCAGGATCAGGCCTGGGTCTGTGCCACTTCTGGACGTGGATCAGTTCTCGCCGTAGACGTCGAACTTGAAGTACTTGTCCTGTACTGCCTTGTACTTGCCGTTGGCACGGATGCCGGCGATGGCCGCGTTGAATTTCTCGACCAGGGCGGTATCACCCTTGCGCACGGCGATACCGGCGCCACCACCGAAGTACTTCGGATCGTTGTATTCCGGGCCTACGAAGGCGTAGCCCTTGCCGGCGTCGGTTTTCAGGAAACCGTCGTCGAGGTTGACCGAGTCGGCCATGGTCGCATCGATGCGGCCGGAGACCAGGTCCATGTTGGCTTCGTTCTGGGAGTTGTAGCGCACCACTTCGATGCCGGCCGGGGCCAGGACGTCGGTGGCGTAGCGATCATGGGTGGAAGCGCGCAGCACACCGACCTTCTTGCCCTTCAGGTCCGCCAGCGGATCGTTCAAGGTCACGCCTTCCTTCATCACGAAGCGCGCGGGGGTGTGGTAGTACTTGTTGGTGAAGTCGACGGACTTCTTGCGCTCATCGGTGATGGTCATGGACGAGAGGATGGCGTCGATCTTGCGCACCTTCAGTGCCGGGATCAGGCCGTCGAACTCCTGCTCGCCCCAGGTACATTTGACCTTCATTTCTTCGCACAGGGCGTTGCCGATATCCACGTCGAAACCGGCGAGCTTGCCGTCGGGAGTCTTGAAGGAGAAAGGCGGATAACCGGCTTCGATACCGATGCGGACCGGCTTGTCGTCAGCGTGGGCAACCAGGGAAAGCGCGGACAGGGCCAGCGCACCGAGAAGTGCAAACTTCTTCATCAGTAACTCCTTCGAGGGTAGGTCTTCGATTGGCAGGAGAAAGGGGTTGGCCCAGGCTGCCCGTGCAGAAGTGAAGGTTATTGTTCGTCTGCGCATTGCCGGCGCGATTCTTGTGAAAAGCGCGCCTACCGGGGTGAGCGGCATTCTAGCGACAGCCCCGGAGCGGATATTTCTTCAATGCGACAAGTAATTATAGAAGCGCTGGAGACAGGGCCCCGGCGGCTTGACGGCGCGGATTTTACGTGATTCGAAAGCGGGTAGTAAAACCCTAATTACTAGCAGTAATCGAGCCAAAACTATCAAGCCCCAGGCTTGGCGCGGGGTGCGCGATATTGCCTTATTCCACACCGACAGAAAAGACGCACCAATGACGTGCGAAATGTTTCCTGACGCCTCATTTTGTCGCAGGAAAATGTTACCAGTGGGCAGGAAGGACACTGTAGGGCGGATAACCCGGAACGGGTTATCCGCCGATACCCCGCCGACGGATAAGGCGCGTTATGCGCCCTGTGAGCTATCGCCCTCCGCGGAAAGCGAACTCGTAGGATGGGTGGAGCTTGCGATACCCATGCTGTCGATGCGTACGGAATTGATGGGTATCGCTGCGCTCCACGCCATCCTACATTCGTGCTCCACGAGAGCTTCAGCGCAGGCAGGCGCCCGGCATAAAAGCGCAGGAATGAAAAACGCCCCGGCAAGCGGGGCGTTTTTTGTGGGACGACGGATCAGGCCGCGCGCATGGCCTGGTGCGTGTCGATCAGGTGCT
>JBKDZY010000213.1:0-1904 GCA_047971765.1 Hyphomicrobiaceae bacterium
GCCGCCGAGGCCGCGCGCCAAGTGTTCGACGCACTGCGCGAGGAAGGCACCTCGCAGAGCGAGCGGGTGGACCTCTTCTCCTTCACCGAATTCAAAAAGCTGATCGGCTTCGAGGAAGTCTGGGACTTTGACCGCAAGTGGGCGCGGTCGGAGGAGAAGGCATGACCCGCGTCGCCGGTATCGGCGCGGGGCTGGTCGGGTCGGCCTGGGCCTTCGTCTTCGCCCGCGCGGGCTGCGATGTCGCGGTCTACGATCAGCGCGGGCAGGAGGCCTGGACCCAGACCGAGGCTCTGATCCGCCGTACCGCCGCCGTGCTGGAGGCCGACGCGGCGCCGGTGCTGGACCGCATCCGCTTCGCCGCTACGCTGGAAGACTCGCTGAACGGCGTGACCCACGTGCAGGAATCGATCAAGGAGGACGTCGCGGTGAAACGCGCGGCCTTCGCCCAGATCGACGCCATCGCCCCAGCGGACGCGGTGCTGGCCTCCTCGACCTCCGCCCTGTTGGGATCGAGCTTCTTCGACATTCCCGGTGCAGCCCGCGCGCTGGTGGCGCATCCGGTCAACCCGCCTTCGCTGATCCCGCTGGTCGAGCTTTGCCCGACCCCGGCGACCGACCCGGGGGTGGTCGAGCGGACCCGCGCCTTCATGGAAGAGATTGGCATGAAGCCGGTGACGCTGAACCGGGAGATCGAGGGCTTCCTGCTGAACCGCTTGCAGTACACGCTGGTGGCGGAGGCGATGCACCTGGTGGGCGAGGACTATTGCTCGGCCGCCGATATCGACCGGGTGCTGACGGACGGGCTGGCGCTGCGGTGGGCGACGGTGGGACCCTTCGGCGTGGCGCATCTGAACGCGAAGGGCGGGTTTCAGGATTTCGTCGACCACCTAGGCGGCATGATGCGCCGCATGGGCCAGTCCGCGCGCACCGACTACGACTGGCCCGAGGGGCTGGTGGCCGGGATCCATGCGGAGATGGACGGCGCGATGCCGGTGGCGGATGCGACGACATGGCAGCAGTGGCGCGATGCCAACATCCAAGCGACCCGCGGCGTGCAGCGCGACGCCGCCGGCCGGGTGCCGAAATCATCCGGCAAGGCGTGACGCGCCTGTCCGCCCAGGGATGAGGCCGACGCCCGGGGTAGAGAGGAAAACGGCAGTGAAAATTTTGCAATGTCCCGCGCGAAGGACAGAAAGACATTGAACGGCCGGTGTACCCGTGCATGCGTATGCACGACAAGCGGGCCCGAGCGTACCGGCATGCATAGCGAACACCCGGGAATAGAACCACACCATATTCTCGGCATTCCATAGGCTTGACTATAGCCTCCGCAAGCAGGGTTTGCAATGGCACCTCCGCTGGGACCCCGGTCGTGAATGCTTGCCGGTAAAAGTCTTGATCCACTGGTGCGTCTGGAGCACAATGAACTCCGACCCCACGGACCCAGGAAGATGTCCACAGAAACTCGCGTCAAGCACCTTCTCGCGCACGATACTTCCGGAGATCGGTTGACTCTCAACGTGCATGCCATCGTACCCGGCAGCCGAGCCAACGGACCGGGGCTCAGGACCGTGGTGTGGTTACAGGGGTGCTCCCGGCGCTGTCCCGGCTGCTTCAATCCGGAAACGCACGACCACAGCTCGCGTCGGCTCATTACCGCCTCTGAACTGGTGAGGCACGTTCAGGAGATTGGACTGGACTGCGAGGGAATTTCCGTTTCCGGAGGCGAGCCCCTGGAACAGTCTCCGGCTCTGCTGGCATTTCTGAGAAACATCCGGGAGCAAACCTCCTTGTCGATCGTGCTCTTTTCCGGATACACGTTCGAGGAAATGCATGACATACCGCACGGGCCTGAGATCGTGGCGCACCTTGACGTGCTCATAGCAGGGCGCTTCGTGAGGGCA